>NZ_VMML01000080.1:0-564 GCF_013277175.1 Streptococcus sp. 3167
GTTCCCCTTTCCCAAGAGGCATAGGGGTGCGCATAATAGATATGTTCCTCAGAAAATACATCAGACAAGCGGTTAAATTCTGTACCATTATCTGCCGTGATGGAAAGAATTTGATGTTGTTTTAAGATGAGTTTTAAAGCCTGATTGACCGCCTCAGCACTTTTATTTGGAATCAATCGGATAATTTGATGCCTAGTCCTTCGATCAGTTAAGACCAGTAAACAATAATTTTTCACCCTTGTAAGCAGAACCGTATCAATCTCATAATGCCCATTCTCCAATCGCAGATTGATAGCTTCAGGACGCTGTTCGATAGATTGACCAGGGGGTTTAAAATTGGTGCTAGCTTGTTTCTTAAGCGCTTTTCCTTTTCTAGGATAGAGCAGATCCTGTTTTGACAATCCTAATTTTCCATGATGGATCCAGTAGTAGATGGTAGAAATTCCCACGTTAACGCCCTTAGCCTTGACCATCATTTCAGGCGAAAATTTTTGGTTATGATAGTGGAGAATCTTTTCCTTCAGCTCCTTGTTCAATCTTGATTTCTTGACCGAGCGCTTGCGA
>NZ_VMML01000081.1:0-8310 GCF_013277175.1 Streptococcus sp. 3167
TTTGAAAATGATTGAGTATCATAATGCCCATTCTCCAAGCGAAGATTTATAGCTTCAGGCCGCTGTTCGATGGATTGACCAGCAGGTTTAAAGTTGGTGCTAGCCTGTTTCTTATCAAGCGAAAATTTTTGGTTATGATAGTGGAGAATCTTTTCCTTTAGTTCCTTGGTCAAGCTTGATTTCTTGACCGAGCGCTTGCGATTATTTTCATAAGACTGTTGAGCATAGTCGGCAGAATAAACCTCTTTAAAGCGCCCTTTTCCAAGACATTGTCGGACTGTCCCACGCTTGATTTCAGTATGGATAGTTTGAGGAGCTTTTCCAAGTAAAGAGGCGATTTCTCTATTTGATTTCCCTTCCTTTTTCCATCGTTCGATTAAGCGACGGCTATCGATTGTCAAATGTTTGGCTTTTGTAGTATAATGGTTTTGCATCTCTGTGCCTTTCTTGTGTTTGTGATTGAACAACAAGTATAACTCAGAGGTGTTTTCTTATGCCTAGAAGAGCTTTCATTTTAATGTGATAATCGGACAAGGAGACTACTATTTCTTCAAAAATATGTCAAAAATACTTGACACTTTATATTTAAAAGAATATAATATAGTCAAATATATACGACATAAATCAGAAAGGAGACCAGATGAATCGTGTGAAAGAATTTCGCAAGGAACTGGGCATTTCCCAGCTAGAACTAGCCAAGGATATCGGTGTCTCGAGACAGACCATCAATATGATTGAAAACGACAAGTACAATCCAACCTTGGAACTCTGTCTCAATCTCGCCCGCAGCCTCCAAACTGACCTCAACAGTCTCTTTTGGGAGGATAATTTTTAAAAAAGGAGCAAACTTATGAAAAAAGAAACCTTCACGGAAAAACTGATCAAACGCATTTATGGCATTTCAGGACCACTTGATGAACACAAACGACGCGAGGCTGATCGTATTGGCAATCAAGTCTTTATCATCCTCTTTTATCTGATGACATTTGGAAATCTCATCCCCTTTGTCCTCGCTTATAAATACCCACAAATTGTCGCTATCGGCTATCCTCTTGTGGTATTCGGCATTTCGATGATTTCTGCTCTCTATGTGCTCTCCCAAACCAAAAAAACAGGGATTACAGCTATTGATCCAGATATGCTGAGCGAGAAAGAAAGCAAGCAACTACACTACCCTGGTATGAAAGCAGGTCTACTCTATGGATTAATGAGTTTTTTTCAACCCCTCTTCTCCATATACTGCTAGGTGAGAGTCAGGACTATCTTCAGTCTCTTCTCACTTTTAAAAATATTTTTTCAAGTATTCTCCAATCTTTCTTCTTCGGAGTGATTATACAAATTATCATCTCCCGTCGCATTGCAAAAGCCAAGAAAAATCAGGATAATGATTAGGAGGAAACTCATGAAAAAAGAACAGAAACAGTTACGTTATCCTGGTCTGAAAGCAGGTTCGATTTATGGAACAGTGATATTTTTTATAATTCCACTCATTGATACCCTAACAAGTGAAAATCCAAATTTTATCAGTTCTCTTCTAAATACAAAACATATTTTTAAAACTATACTGGGAGCTTTCTTTTTCGGGGTGATGATACATATTGTCGACTCACTTCGTATTGCAAGAGCTAAAAAAGACCAGGATTAGGAGGTGCCTTATGAAATCACTAGTAACTTTACTTACCTATCATCTTTTGTTCAGTTCCCTGCTCATCTTCATCATCGTTTCAGGGAACTTGCCAATCAGCGAGATATTCCTCGGGCTAGTCTTTATTCCAGCACTTAACAAAGGGCTAACTTATCTAAAGATTGACTCCCAAAAAACACGCATACTCAACTTAGCACTGTACTTTATGATTCTATCTTTACCACAACTGATGCTCATCTCAAGCGGTTGGAAATATTATTTACTGCTGACTATCGCTAGCCTTTCTTCTATCACTTATCTTTATTATCTCTATCAATTCGTAAAAGAAAGTCAGTAAAACCACTCATCTAGGAGATTACTAACATGAAAAAAGAAGACTTCACCACTCGCCTACTTCGAAATCTCTTTCATATCCAAGGCCCTTTTGATGAATGCCGGCAAGAGATTATCTACAAAGCCTGTGCCCGTTCCATGGTCCAAATCGTTTATTCTTCCTTCTTCCTCTTCTTGTTTTATCTGTTATTTGGACGCTTCATAGAAGCCGTTCGCTATGCCATGCCCTACGTTTACTCTGGACTCATTTTTTTCATTACTTTAAAAACTCAAAGAGTCGTCAAAGAACTCCAGCTGGAAAAAGATGACAAGTCAGAAATTGTCCTCAAAACCTACAGCAAAGGCCAAATCAAATTCCGAAGCTGGATTGTGTTTATCGGCCTTCAGATTGGCCTCTTTACCCTACTCATCTTTCATAAAGTCTTCGTTCAGCAGATGTCCTTTTCAGATTTTGGGAAGTTGCTCGTGCAATTCGATAAAAGTGTTCCTTTCCTAATGTATGGCCTGATTATCGGTAGCATTTTTGGAACCCTGACCTACGGCTTTCTATCCCTACAGGAGGAGAAAACTCCTAAAAATACCAAACAGAAGGAGAAAAGCAAGCAATGACTTCACTATACGATTTTTCAGTCTTGAACCAAGACAATCAAGAAACTCCACTAGATGCCTATCGTGGGAAAGTTCTCTTGGTTGTCAACACTGCTACTGGATGTGGTTTAACGCCCCAGTACCAGGGACTTCAAGAACTCTATGACCGCTATCAAGAACAAGGTTTTGAAATCTTAGACTTCCCTTGTAATCAGTTTATGGGACAAGCACCCGGCAGCTCAGAGGAAATCAACAGCTTCTGTAGCCTAAACTATCAAACCACCTTCCCACGTTTTGCCAAGATTAAGGTCAACGGCAAGGAGACAGACCCTCTCTATGTTTGGTTAACAGACCAAAAATCTGGCCCACTAGGAAAACGAATCGAATGGAATTTCGCTAAGTTTCTCATCGGCCGTGATGGGCAGGTCTTTGAGCGCTTTTCTTCAAAAACAGACCCCAAACAAATTGAAGAGGCGATACAAAAATTACTATAATTCACAATCTCACTATGATTAGGTTTCTTTTAGCCTGATGAATAGTGAGATTTTTTGATTGGCTTTGACTTAAATAGAAAAACACCCCATGATATGAAACATGAAGTGTTGTAAAGTCTATGTTGTAGGTGCTTATTTCACATTTTCAATGTGACCAATGATGACAAATTCCATACCGAAGCTTCATATACACTAAACAAATGACTTTCTAATTATTTCAATTAGTTTTGGCTAGTAAATATCATTTCCAACAAACGCCCTCTCAATTCCTCGTCCTGACGATGCAAGATATTCATTAAGTCATGAGAATTTTTGGCATTGATGAATTGATTTAACAATCTATCTTTTAATTCATATGGAAGAGAAGCCGTCTTTAGTAGTCTAAAAACTTCATCATTTAGGGGTGTCCTTTTATTATCTTTCCATTCAAATCTAGCTGTATCATTCTTATTTGGCAATTCAATGATAGACACATTAGTTCCTTTAAAATGAATTCTATGTTTTCTATTGTTTGGAACGATACTAGAATCTCCTTGTAATGCTAACTCTACCATTCCCATTTCCCAATCGATTGATAATCTTGTTTTATATCTTTGACCATTTTGATCTTCAAGCATTTCAAAAGAATGTTGTTTGCCTGGGAATACATACCAATCTACAACTTCAGGTAAATCAACACCCATACCTATCTCAGAACCAACCAAGGGAATGATTGCACCACTTTTTGCAAACACAGGCGTAGTCGAGATGTCCCTATAAACACTTAACTTCACACCACCTGTGTATTTTTTCTCTGAAAAGAAGTCATACCATTCACCTTCAGGGAACCATACATCTACTTTTGCAGATTGGAATGTCAAATCCATCTTTTCTACAATGGGAGCCACCATCGGTTCTGTTCCAAAAAAGTATTGGTTTGGAACATTATAGCTCTCATCATTCTCTGGATAGAAATAATACATTGGACTGATTAATGGGGCACCTTCCTCATGTGTCTTTACATTCATGGTATATAGATAAGGAATCATCTGATGTCTCAAACGAAGGTATTTCTTCATAATCTTAGATGTTGTTTCTGAAAAAAACCAAGGTTCTTTACTATTAAAAGGACTTCTAGAACTATGTAATCGAGTAATCGGACTAAAAACACCAAACTGTAGCCATCTAGTTTGTAGCTCTTCGTCATAATCCCCCAACATATGTCCACCGATATCATGACTCCACCAACTATAACCGATATTAGATGCTGTCGCTGTAAAATAAGGTTGAAATCTTAAGGAATTCCAACTAATAATGGTATCTCCTGAAAAACCAACAGGGTAGCGGTGACTACCAGGACCTGCATACCTTGATAAAATCAAGCCACCTTCTGCATTTTTACAACTATCCTGATAGTGATAATGGTTTAAAAGCCACAGTGGATCCAACATGCCTTGTGTCCCTTGTTGCCAGTCAATCCACCAAAAATCTACTCCCTGCTTTTCTAGCTCATAATGAACATCTTTAAAGTAGGCTTCTCTAAAAGAGGGATTAAAAAAATCAAAAATAGCAGGTTCCTCTAGTTCTACATTTAACCCCAATCGTTTTGCGACTTGAGGATAAGCTTCTTCATAAGCCCGTATACCATCAGCAGGATGGACATTTAAAGAGAGTTTTAACTTTCTATCATGAAGTTGTTGCAATAACTGTTCTGGATTTGGTATTAAGTTTTTATTCCAACTATATCCTGTCCAGCCACTTCCAAAACGTGCTGGAATTTCAGTTATATGCCAATCCATATCTAACACACCGATAGATAATGGAATTTTCTCTGTTTCAAATCTGTCTATTAAATTCAAATATTCATCTGACGTATATGGCCAATACCTACTCCACCAATTGCCTAAAGCATATCTTGGCAACAAGGGTGTTGAGCCAGTCAAATGGTAAAAGTCTCTGATTGCTCCTCTATAATCATGCCCATAGGCAAAGAAATAGAGGTCAATTTGATTGTCTCTCTCAATATAACCAGACTGTTCATCCCAAATAAATCCTTGAGAATCATCCAATAAGGCTATACCATTTCTGCTAATAATTCCATCTTCTAACGTGATTGCTCCATCTGCCTCATCCAGAGTCCGAGCTGTTCCTTTTAATGTTTCAATAGATTCACCAAAATACCAGCGACTACCATATACGGCAAAATTTCCTTTTAATTCTATAAATAGATTTTCGGCGTTAAATTCTCCCTTATTAAAGTGCAGATGAAAATAGTCCGTCATAATATCTAGTACGTTTGATGTCTCGATATAATCTAACGAAACTTGGCCAAAATCTCTATTATAGATAAGTTGTGTCGTTCTATCCTCAAAATTTCCAGTTCGAGAGTATTCTAACCTTACTAGCTTGTCTGTTAATACAGAGATTCGATAAAACTCTCCCTTAAAAATTTTCAATTTGTTTTCCTCCTTTTATGATAGCATAAAAACAGAACGCACCATTTTTGATGCGTTTTTCATTATTCTGAATGCAATGTTCTATCTGTTATATCTATGACAAATAATAGTCAATTGAAAAAATGTAGTGGACAAAATATCTTTTAACAAACCAAGAGTTTATTAAAGAGTTATCACTTTTCAACTTTTCTAAGCTTATGCAGTTGTGAAACAAACTACTTTTAAACTATTAACTAAGATAGGATTGATAAATAATTTCAAACTCTTACTAGCAATCATACGATATTCAAGCTCACATGCTTTTTTCCTTCCTGCTTATTTCTTAGAACTGAAGAACCCGGATCGGTATATAAATTATCCGGATCAACATAGTCATAAGATTCATAACAGTTGCGCTTCATTAAGTCATCCCCAGAGCAAGAGCTTCATCTCGTAATTTTTCAACATCACTAACCGTAGGTCGCCATCCTTCAATCATATTTGTACTTAAAGCATACCAAACACTCTTAAAAACGGATCTGTTTTCAAAAGCTATTCCCATGATTGTCATCTTTTCTTTATCTATATCTAAGGACATATGCTACCTCCTTTAGATACATTATACCATGTTTCTCTGTAGCTTTTAAAAATTTTATTTTGTTTGTCATATCTAAGTTTTCAGCACGCTTATCCTATTTATCCGAGAATAATTAAATATCTATCTCATAAACTAGCAGTAGTTGTTAGTAATAGACCATATACCCAACAATTTGTTCTGCCATGAGTTTTTCATTTCACTAATTTCTTAAATGCTTCTAAATGACTTGTTAACACAAATGATTCAACATCAACAAGTACAATTTCTTTTTCTATCTTGAAGATATTTAAATAGTTCCAGATATTATTTCTAAACAATTAGAAATAATCAAACAAATTAAATATTATTTCTAAATATTTGAAAATAATTACTGTTTGTATTATACTATCTTTGAGGTATCTATTATGAACTATATTAAAAGACCACATTATTTAGACTTTTTAAGAAGACATCGTGACCGCCAAATCATTAAGGTTGTGAGTGGAGTGAGGCGAGCTGGTAAATCTGTTCTCTTTCAACTCTATAAAGAGGAGTTACTAGCAGCTGGAGTAGACGAGGATCAAATCATATCCATCAATTTTGAGGATCTGAGTTATTATGACCTCCGACATTTCCAAACATTATACACTTATATAAAAGATCAATTAGTTAGCGAGAAAACATACTATATCTTTTTAGATGAAATTCAACATGTTGAAAAATTTGAACTAGTTGCAGATAGCCTATTCATCCTACCAAATGTTGACCTCTATTTGACTGGATCAAACGCCTACTTTATGAGTAGCCAATTAGCTACAAACTTGACTGGTCGGTATGTTGAGATAGAGGTTCTTCCTTTGTCATTTGAAGAATATCTATCAGGTCAATCTCTCACAGAGAATCTGAATACAACAGAAATTTTTAACAATTATCTCTTTAGTGCTTTCCCTTACTTATTGCAAACATCATCTTACGCTGAAAAAATTGACTATCTCAGAGGAATATATAACTCCATACTGTTAAATGATATTGTCACTAGATTGGGAAATCCAAATCCTACTATTATTGAGCGCATTGTCCGAACCCTACTCAGTAGTACAGGTAGCTTAATATCAACAAATAAGATTCGCAATACCCTAGTCAGCCAAAATGTTTCAATATCCCATAATACTTTGGAAAATTATTTGACAACTTTGACAGATAGTTTACTTTTTTATTCCGTTCCACGTTTTGATGTAAAAGGCAGAGCATTATTACAACGCTTAGAAAAATATTATCCCGTTGATTTAGGTTTACGACACCTCTTATTGCCAGACCACAAAGAAGACATTGGGCATATCTTGGAAAATATGGTGTATTTGGAATTGAGACGTAGATATTCACAAGTATATGTTGGTAATTTAGATAAATATGAGGTTGATTTTGTTGTTGTAACTGATCTTGGTCACTACGCTTATTATCAAGTCAGTGAAACAACACTTGCTCCTGAAACACTAGAAAGAGAACTTAGACCACTAGAAGCCATTAAAGATCAATTCCCCAAGTATCTATTAACAATGGATACGATTCAGCCAACAGCCAATTACAATGGAATTGAGAAGAAAAATATCATAGATTGGTTACTAGAAAAATAGATAAATATAAATCATACAGCTAACTAGATTTGTAACAGTCTGTTATCAATGATTCTACTCAACCCCTAACAAGATATAGTGAATTTAGAACACACTATATAGTACAGACACTTGAAAATAGAAATTGGGGATGAAAGGGGATCTATAATTTCTGGAAGTACTATCAAAAATTAATATCATAGTCTTATTAGAGAATAGCATCACCCACTTTCTCAAATAAGATTAAATTATAACTGAATTATAATGAAAAAGAGACTGAGCAATCAGTCTTTAAAACCCTAAAAAACGCATACTATCAGGTGTTGAATGAACTGCACCCGCATAGCGGGTGGTTTTTTTGTCTCGCACCTAACGGAGCGAGACGAACTAATAGTCACATAATCATAAGGCTGATAGTATTAATCTAACTATCAGCCTTACAGGCTATTTAATGTTTAAGTAACACTCCAATATCAAGATAAACTAAACAGCATCTAGTTCCTTCAAATAATTTTCTATCTTCATCAACATTAAAGGATTGTTATAAATCTTGCATAGCTCTCTTGCTTCTATATAATAATTTTTGACTTGTTCTTTGCCAAGGAATTGTGTTCCACAATTTCCAATGAGAACGAGCAGGGGAGCT
>NZ_VMML01000082.1:0-4181 GCF_013277175.1 Streptococcus sp. 3167
GTAACATATACATACGGCACGACAAGGCTGACATGGTTTGAAGAGTATGGAACAATCATAACTTATTTGAAGATTTTAAAAGATTGTAAGCTATTATATCTGGATAAATAAGTATTAGAAACTAAAGTGAGGAAAAAGATGTTTTTATATTTAAAAGGTTTAGGAAAATTTCGTAAGTCAAAAGCTTATGGATTGGTGGGATGTCTGGCATTGGTGAGTATGATTGGATTGTCGATTCCTGATTTACCAGTTGTTGGAGGAAGAACAGTGTATGCTGACGTCATTCAAGGTGGCGATGATATAAAAGATGTGAGCGTTCATGAGAAGTCCGCTGAGGGTGTTGCTATGACTTATACCACTTATGATAGTGGTACGAGTGGAAAACAAACCGCGTCTGGCAGTGGTGTCTTTGTAGCGCCGAATGTCATGGTAACCGTAGCTCATAATTACTATGATAAAAACCAAGAAAACAAGTCCGCGGTCTTGCGTGGTGGGGAGTCTGCTCGTAGTTATGTTGTGATGAACTCAGAGACGGAAAAGAACAATAAAGTACCTACTTCTGGTGTATCAGAAGCTCTTGAAAAAGACTCTATTCACTTATATAACGGCAACGACTTTGGTAAAGACTATAGCAACGACTTAGCAGTAGTGGTAACTAAAAAGCCTGTAGAAGCTATGACGGGTGGTGAGGACTCTCCAAGAGAGTTGAGCCATAAAGAGGTTTCTACTGGTGATAAAATCACTATGGTAGGTTATCCCAATGATTTTTCGACTCCGAATTTAAGTGAAGAAAACAAGAAGAGGTTGAAAGATGGTAAGGCTTATTCAGTCTCAACAACTGTAAGCAGTGTCAATAAAGAGAGCGGTGCAGTCACTTATCATTCCTCAGCTTTGGGAGGTTTTTCAGGTGCTCCTTTGTTTAATGATAAGGGAGATGTAGTCGGTATCCACCAGCACGGAACAAATACTTCAAACGCTCCTGAGAGTGAGCGTATTGGGGGTGGTACGATTTTTACGGAAAAGCACAGAGCTTGGATTCGTTCTATGATTGATAAATATGGTATAAAGGGTTGGTATATAGATGGTGCAAACCGTTACTATTATGATGAAAATCACAGAGCCTTAAAAGACGTAGAGTATGAGATTGACGGTGCTTTGTATCGTTTTGATGAAAAAGGTCGAGCGACTTTAGTAAAAGGTGAAGAAAAAGGCCGCGTTCTACTTCGAGTGGAAGATACTAAAGGAACTCCTTTGATTTCAGATAAGGTTGTTCAGGAAGGTCCTGTTGGAAGTGGTTTGAATTTTCATTTAAGACAAAATCCAGACTTCAAACAGTTAATAGCAACTTCCCCAACAGCTAAAGTGGTATCTTACAATGGAGTTTCTGTCAACAAACTAGTAAGTGATACTAGTTGGTCTGATGAATATATCAGTAAGTTAGCTTTAGGTAATACCATTATAAAAGCTGTTGTTGACTCAGTAAATCCTTCATCTACTTCGTCTTCTGATTTCGCAAGAACGGAGGTTGGTAAGGTTGACTTGAGTGGCAAATCCAACTTACCTATGCCTAGTAAAGAGGTGTTACAAGCTCCGAATGGCTCAGAAAATTTCTATGCTACAACGCACATTCAAACGCCAGATGGGTCGGGGTCAGGTACTTTAATTGCACCCAATTTGGTGTTAACAGTCGCTCATAATTTTTTAACAGTTAAAGGTTCTGAGGTCGTTACGAAATCTGGTCGCACCAATACAGTGTATAAAGCAACCTTACCGAATGGGTTGTCTGTGCATTTTTCAGATGATGATATTGTTTATTGGAATAAAAAAGATTCCGTATTTGGATTTAAAAATGACTTAGCCTTGGTTCGACTAAAAGAAGATTTCAAAGCGGTATCTCCTGTAGAGATGGTTTCTGAGTCAACTTCTATCGCTAAGGGTGAAAAAGTTTCGGTTTATGGTTTCCCGGACGGTCGTTTATCTCCAGTCTTGGATAGTGAAGTTGTAGATACTACTGATTTCGGTTCAGGTATTGAGGGTATCAGCTATGAAGGCACAAAACCCGGAGCGTCTGGCGGTGGTCTTTATAATGACAAAGGTACTTTAATTGGAGTTCACCAAAATGGTGTTGTAGGAAGCCGCAGTGGTGGTTTGGTTTTATCAAAAGAGCAACTGGATTGGGTTCGTTCTTATATTGAAGGTAAACCAAAAGAGCCTGTCTATGTAAAAGATGAAGTTTTGGTGGATGAGAAGGATAAGGATAAACTTCCTTCAACTCCAAAAGACGAAAAACCAAGTACACCTAAAATAGAGTCTGATAAAGATAAAGTAGAACCTCCTCTCAAACCGCAAAAGGAGCCGAAAACAGAGGTTATTACCACTTACGAAGGTGATAGTACCCTTGAGGTTGGAAAAGAGCGTACAGAGGATACTAAGGGTGAAAAAAAAGGTGTTCCACTTATTTACCGAGTAGTGTATAAAGGTACTAAGCCGAAAGTAGAAAAAGAATCGATTGCTTTTGATACTCTTTACCAAGGAGATGAAACAAAAGAGCTTGGTTTCCGTTCAGTTGTAGAGGGTAAAGGAGGGGTGGTTACTCGAACTACTACTTATCAAGTAGATAAGTATACAGGAGCGGTATCTTCTCAAGTTTCTGAGAAGAAAATAGCTCCTCAATCCAAGGTGATTACTTTAGGTATTAAACCCAACAGTGTCATAAAAGAACTTCCGATTACAGAGCGTTTTGAGGACTCTGAAGAGTTAGAGAAAGGGAAAACGGAGGTTGTTTCGGAGGGGTATGTAGGTAAAGAAGTTACTAAGGTGACTTATAAGGTCTTAGCTGATGGAAAGATTGTTGAAAATTCTCGTACAGTCGAGGTTACACCTATGAGAGAACGTGTGGTTCTTAAGGGTGTGAAGGAAGTGGTGTCATCGACGGAAGAAAACTCAAGTAATCTCAAAGAGGAAGTGGTATCTCCAGATAAAGTAGAGTTTCTAGTTCCAAAAGATGCGCCGATCAGAGAAGAACTGCCTGCGTCTAGTGAGGAATTTTCAGAATCAGAGGTTTTAGTATCGGGAGAAAAAATACCAGGCGACCTTGGGAAGTCTATAGTATCTTCAAAAGAACTAGTCCCTGAAAGAGTGGAAGTTCCAGACTTTGTGGCTAAAGTTACAGGTGGAGAAAAATTGACAGTAGAAGGGCACCGAGATGAGAGAAAAATAAAGACTCCATCAAAACAGGAAAGATTATCTAGCCCAGAAACCACTGCTCAATTCACAACGAACGGGACAGGTTCGTCATCGTTAACAGCTGTTTTTGGCGTTGAAGCGGATAACATGTCACTTTCTACTGTTGAACATTCTGTTATTACATATAATCAACAAAGAGGATGGCATAAGATAAATAATCAGTGGTATTTTAGAAATTCCGATGGGAAAGAACGGACAGGCTGGATGAAAGAAAATGATGCATGGTATTATTTTGATGCGAATGGAATCATGCAAACCGGTTGGATACAGGATACAGACGGTAATTGGTATTATCTCAAGGATAATGGCATGATGGAGGTAGGCTGGTTCCAAGATTCAAGTGGCGCGTGGTACTACTTAGGATCATCTGGTTCCATGGAATCCAATACATGGATTTATTATAAAGGAAAGTGGTACTATATCGATGCTTTTGGGAAACTACTTTTCAATTCGCTAACACCAGACGGCTATAGAGTGAACGAGTACGGGGAATGGATCAACTGATTTTGCTTTATGACCTATTGATGAGCAAGCGAGTAGTATAAAAAACATTAGAATTAATAGTCTAGGAAGTGGTAAGAGTTCTCTAAAACGGCTGATTTTGTAATCTTTTTTGTAAAATAGAGTCTTTAATAAATAATATGAGCAAGATTTATCTCTTTACAAGTGATTAGGATTAATAATTTTTAACTTTCTCGCTCCTTTTGTCTTTCTTTTCCGAATAAATAGGTAGTAGCAGTGAATCTAGTAAACCTAGATTTAAAAATGTGCTATAATGAAAGGAGAGGAAATATGATTCTAAGACATCCGGGCATTAGCCCGACCAATGATTTGGTTGCTAAGAAAATTTTTAGCAATCCAGAAATCACTTGTCAATTTATTCGCGATATGCTGGACTTGCCAGCAAAAAATGTGACCATTTTGGAGGGAAGTAA
>NZ_VMML01000083.1:0-10052 GCF_013277175.1 Streptococcus sp. 3167
TTTGAGGTTGTGGATAGAACTGACAGAGTCAGTATCATATACCTACGGCAAGGTGAAGCTGACGTAGTTTGAAGAGATTTTCGAAGAGTATAACCATTCAGGAAATTTCGAGAATCCTCTACAATTTCCAGTCAAATAAATTGCATTCGTTTTCTCAAGCAGGTATACTAGTATGGATAAATAAAAAATTTAGAAAATTTAAGAATAGAAAAGAGAACAAATCTTATGGCAAAAGATATTCGTGTCTTACTTTACTACCTTTATACTCCAATTGAAAATGCAGAGCAATTTGCTGCAGACCACTTGGCTTTCTGTAAAGCAATCGGCCTTAAAGGCCGTATCCTAGTCGCTGACGAGGGAATTAACGGAACAGTTTCAGGTGACTATGAAACAACTCAAAAATACATGGACTACGTTCACAGCCTCCCAGGTATGGAAGATCTCTGGTTCAAGATTGACGAAGAAAATGAACAAGCCTTCAAGAAGATGTTTGTTCGCTACAAGAAAGAAATTGTCCACCTTGGTTTGGAAGACAACGACTTTGACAATGACATCAACCCACTTGAAACAACAGGTGCTTACTTGTCTCCAAAAGAGTTCAAAGAAGCGCTTCTTGATAAAGATACCGTTGTCCTTGACACACGTAACGATTATGAGTACGACCTAGGACATTTCCGTGGAGCTATTCGCCCAGATATTCGCAACTTCCGTGAGTTACCACAATGGGTCCGTGATAACAAGGAAAAATTCATGGACAAGCGCGTCGTGGTTTACTGTACAGGTGGGGTTCGCTGTGAGAAATTCTCAGGCTGGATGGTTCGTGAAGGCTACAAAGATGTCGGCCAATTGCACGGAGGAATTGCAACTTACGGTAAAGACCCAGAAGTTCAAGGTGAGCTTTGGGATGGGAAAATGTACGTCTTTGACGAACGTATCGCTGTTGATGTCAACTATGTCAACCCAACCATCGTAGGGAAAGACTGGTTTGATGGAACACCATGTGAACGTTATGTCAACTGTGGAAATCCCTTCTGTAACCGTCGTATCTTGACATCAGAAGAAAATGAAGACAAGTACCTTCGTGGATGCTCACACGAGTGCCGTGTTCACCCACGTAACCGCTATGTTTCAAAAAATGAATTGACACAAGCTGAAGTAATCGAGCGCCTAGCCGCTATCGGTGAAAGCTTGGATCAAGCAGCTACTGTATAAGATCAAACAGTCCTCAGGGGCTGTTTTTCTATGCTTTGTACTCAAAAATCTAATACTCAATGAAAATCAAAGAGCAAACTAGGAAGCTAGCCGCAGGCTGCTCAAAGCACTGCTTTGAGGTTGTAGATAAGACTGACGAAGTCAGTTACATATATCTACGGCAAGGCGAAGCTGACGCGGTTTGAAGAGATTTTCGAAGAGTATAAAGTTTGTTTTTGTATCTTTCAGAAAAATAAGGTATACTGTATGTAAACGATTTCAAAGGAGTCCAGTTATGGCGAAAACATTTTTTATTCCAAATAAACAGAGCATTTTAGGAGAACAGGAGATTTTGACTGCCAAGTCGATCTTGGCCTTGGTAGATGGTTTGGAGTCACATAGCTATGATGCAGTCTATCTCCGTCAGCCTCTTAACCGTCTTGAGTATATCGAGTGTGCGATAGTGGGGCAATCACAATTTCTCTTTAAGGTCAGTTATGCTGATGGTCAAAAGGCTTACCGTGTCGATCTTCCTGACCTACTAACGCAGACAGACTGGGAAATCATCAAGTCATTTTTAGATGCCCTGCTTGCTTATACAGGGACTGATATTGAAGGACTAGATGGCTTTGACTTTGAAGCTTATTTCCAAGCAAGTATTCAAGCCTATCTGACAGACACTGCAGCCCGTTTTACGATTTGCCAAGGAATTTTTAATCCTGTTTTCTTTAGTCATGAGGACTTAAAAAGCTTTTTAGAGGAAGACGGCTTGGCTCAGTTTGAAGCACGTGTACGTGCGGTTCAAGAGACCGATGCTTACTTTGCAAGAGTTTCCTTCTATCAGGATGGAGAAGGGCAAGTGCATGGCGTTTACCATCTGGCTCAAGGAGTCAAGACTGTTTTACCGAGAGAACCATTTGTTCCTGTAGCCTATATGGAGCAATTGGTGGATAAGGAAGTCCAGTGGGAGATCGACTTGGTTCAAATTACAGGAGATGGCTCTAAACCAGAAGACTATGAAGCTATCGCTCGCTTGGACTATGCAAAATTCCTAGAGTCACTACCATCAGCATCTTACCACCAACTAGATGCCAATCAAATAGAAGTGCAACCCATTCTAGGACAAGATTTTAAAACATTAGCACAAGAAGAGTAAAGCAGAAGCAGGTCAATCGACTTGCTTTTTTACATATAAAAAATCCTGCCATAGAAGACAGGATTGCTACTCAATGAAAATCAAAGAGCAAACTAGGAAGCTAGCCGCAGGCTGCTCAAAACACTGTTTTGAGGTTGTAGATAAGACTGACAAAGTCAGGAACATATATCTACGCTAAGGCGAAGCTGACGTGGTTTGAAGAGATTTTCGAAGAGTATGAAGTTTAAAGAAAGGCCAAGATACGAAGATAATCTCCAATCAGTGCGACTTCAGCTACAAAGAAGAGGAGGATAATGACTCCGTTCACAAGGACAGATAAGAATAACTGATAGAAGGAGTCGGTTTCACTTGCTTGACTTGGTCTTGTAATGATATGGAGACTAGCAAGCAGAATGATTCCAACACTAATCACACACAAGAGGGCTGTAAATCGTAGGCTATCAAAGAAGACAAAGAAACTAGCAGTAGCAGTGAGGAAGATTGGGATTGCCAAGAGTTGACTATATTGTTGGAGAATCTTTTCCAGCGTCCAGTCCTTTTCTTGGTAGATAAATCGTCTCACGACGAAACTACCCAAGAGGAATGAAAAGAAGAAGAGTGTTGTCGCTACTAGGATAGAGATGATAGAAAAGAGAGTTAAAGGAGCTAGTTGTTCAGGGAAGTGGCTGTTTATAGTTGCTATATGTCCATAGTAAGCATGTTTGATGTGGTAGATACTAAAGAAAAAGGAAGATGCAGAAAACAGAATGAGCAAGAGAAAGGCTGTATAGCTGTGTGTGCTACTTGTTTCAAGATTGTTCGTAGGAGATTTGATTGCTTCCACTAGCCAAGACCAAAAATCAAGCGCTTGCTCTTTCCATTTATCCCTAGATTTTGGAGCTTGGTCGGGGATATAAGGACTTTCTAAAGATTTACTGAGAAGAAGAGGCTCTTTCGTGGTTGCTTTTTGCTGAGGAAGAGCTTCTTGGCTCTCTTCAGCTATAGTGACTTTTTCTGTTTCTCCAGAAAGATCTGGCTCTTCTTCACTAGAATTAGATGCCTTCTTTTCTTCTATTTCTGTTCTCGCTTCACCGTCTTCAGGAGTTTCAATTTTCTCTTCTTGCTGGCTTTCCAATTCGACTTCAGCTTGAGAGACTTCCTCCTCTAACTGAGTATTTTTTTCAATTGGTGTATCGAGATTGGCTATCGTTTCTTCAGCCTTGTCTGCAACCTCTTGAGCTTGCTCTTCAGGCTTGTTCTTGCTTGTTGTTTTTACAAAATCATTACTTTCAAACCATTCTTGTTTCATGGTAGAACCTCCTTTTTAGTTAGATAAATATGCTTCTATAGTAGCAGATGTAAGCGTTTTTGTCAACGCCTGCTTGGGGTGGATATTAGCTCAATATCATCATCAGATCTCGCAATGAGTTGATCCTTGACATCGGTTTTTTCAGTTTTGTAAGGGTTGCTTAATTCCGTACCTCTTGATTCAGGCTCTTCTCTTGTGAATTGGAAGATAGAACCGTAGTTACTTGAGATGTCCAAGTTAATTCGTTGGCTTTCTTTCTGGTCTAGGATGATTCGGAGATAATCTTTGGCAGTCAGTTCAACCTTACCATGGACTTGGATATTTTCAGCGTGGAAGTGATGTTCTGTTGACTCTAGCTGACTATCTGTAAGATCTGTATCAAAGATATTAACGATATTGGGCGTTGTGAGTTTACTGTTTTTGATACGACTTCCTTCAATTCGGAGGATATAGCCGTTTGTATTGAGGGTCGCATTTTCAAGGCTAGCATTTATGATGGTGGTTTGTCCGCGATTGGCTGAGATGTTGATCCCTTTTAGAGTTCTCCCTTTCGGTAGTCCGATGATGACATCATTAAAACGATTAGATGAACTACTTACAATATGGAGAATCCCATCAATTCCAGAAGAGATAAATGGACTTTCAGACAGTTTCTTATCAGTGAGACTCAGAGTTCTATCGTTCTGATTGGTGATAAGATCATGGTGAGCAGAAAGTGATGGATGGTAAGAAATGTGGATTTGATCATCGAAAGAGTCTGTGATGGTCAGCGCGTGTTGGTGGAGAGTGATCTCTAAGTTTTCGACTTCCTTGCCAAAGGTTAGCTCTTCCGTACGGCTATCATAGACAGGTTCTTTGGACATGGAAAGTAGGCTCTTAATCCCGTCAGATTGGATACCTACAAAGAGCAGGATAAAGCCGACAACGGTAGTCACCACACCAAAAATGAGAAATCCTTTTGTCAATTTACGCATGCTGGTCACCTCTCTTTCCTTTTTTGAGAACAAATTGCACCAAGCGAACAATGAGTAGACCGAAGAAGCGGGCTACATAGGAAATACCTAGTAAAACTAGCGAAGAAGCACCGATGGCTAGTAAACCAGAACCGAAAATCAAGATAAAGGCTGATTTGGCTTGGGCGAGAACAGTGAAACTTTCAACTAAAAATAGGAATCCGCCGATGATACCAAGTATGGAAACCGCAAAGAAAGTCAAGATGACAGTCAAGGCTGCCACAAGGATTGCGAACAGGGACACGAGGATGGCGATTCCCAGAGGAATACCGATGGGTGCTGCAAGGAGAGCTAACAAGGCGATATGCAAAATTTGTCGGTTATTCTTTTGAGCGGGTGCCTCATTGATTTTTTTATCGAGAAGATTGGAGAGAACCTCGTGGGCCGCTTCTTTGGGAGTTCCCAAGCTAGCGATGAGTTCTTCTTCTCCTTCGACTCCAGTATCGTCAAAGAGTTCCCTGAAATAGTCCATGGCTTCGATACGGTCAGCTTCAGGTAGTTTCTTGAGATAGAGTTCTAGCTGAGTCAGGTATTCAGTTCTTGTCATGGCGGATACTCCCTTCTATGATGCCATTGATGGTGTCTGTATAGAGTGTCCATTCATCTTTTAGGGTCAAGAGCTGTTCTATACCACCGTTTGTCAAGGAGTAGTATTTGCGCATGCGACCTTGGAACTCTCTAGAATAGGTTGTCAGAAAGCTATTGCTTTCCAATTTTTTGAGAATGGGATAGAGTGTGGATTCTTTGATATTAGCGATCAGCTTAATGGTTTGGCTAATCTCATAACCATAAGAATCACCCTGCTCCAGTACAGCCAAGATGAGAAATTCAATCAAGGCAGAGGATGTTGGAAAGTACATGGGAAACCTCCTTTTCTAATGTGTAAGATTTTTATATATAATTTTTCTACACATACATTGTACATCTAAAAGAAAGCCCTGTCAAGAGAAATGTGTAAAATTTTTATATATAAAAAACTTCTAGCTAAAACTAGAAGTTTAAAGGATCTTATCCGCTCTGTCCACTGTAAAGAGGGCCACAGTCATCAGGATATCGATGAGCAAGAGGGCAGCTACAGATGGTACCCAAGAGTGGAACAGGTCAAAACTGTAACCAAAGAGGGTTGGCCCAAAGGCTGCTAGGATATAGCCTCCTGTTTGAGATAGGCCGGACAATTGGGCTGTCTTTTCAGGGGCGCTTGTCTTGAGTGAAAAGTTGACCATGAGATAAGGGAAGAGGGCACTGGTTGCGGTTCCGATGAGGAGATGGATGGCAAGCCAGTAAATGAAATTATTGATTGGGAAAAAGAGCATGGAAATGCCGACCACACCAGCTAGTGAAACCAGAGTGAGCATGAGCTGACGGTTGCGAGTAGATAAACTGGTTGTCAGGCTTGGGATGGTCATTGAAAAAGGAATGCTAATCAGAGATAAGATAGAAGTCAGCAAGCCAGCTTCGTGACTGGATAGGCCTGCATGGATAGCCATGGTAGGTAACCAGGTCATGACGGTGTAAAAGATCAAGGATTGAAAACCTGAAAAGATAATAATTGCCCAAACCTGTTTATTACGCATGACCTTTATTTGACTTTTTTGTTTGGTTTGTGGAGCTAGTCTATGATTATAGCGGTGATTTGGGAGCCAGACCAAAAAAGTTGCTAGACAGAGTAACGTGAGGAGGAGGATAAGTCCTTTCCAAGAACTGGCTTGTGTAATGGGCACAGCTAGATAGGAAGCCAGAGCCGTTGCAATCCCCATAGAGGTTACATATAAGGTGGTCAGAAAACCAATTTTCTTTGGTTGATTGGCTTGGATAAGACTAGGAAGCAGGACATTGATGACTGCGACACTTGCCCCAACCATCAAGGTTCCTAGATAGAGCAGGGGCAGATTGATTAGTCGAATAAGTGAGCCGATGGTCAAGAAGAAGAGGCTGTAGGTGAAGAGATGCTCCAAGCCGATTTTCTGAGCCAGTCGGGTAGAAAATGGTGAAAAGAGGGTAAACATAAGGAGAGGCAGGCTGGTCAAGACACCAAGCGAACTAACTTCTACCTCTAGACCTTGCGAAATATTTCCCAAAATAATGGGTAAAACAGTAAAAGGAGTTCGCAAGGAAACACCAATCAGGATAATACCTGGAACAAAAAAGAGTGATTGCTTTTTCATATAATACCTCTTATAGCTGATTTTAATAACAGCTTATTTTAAGGCTTTTTCACTATAATGTCAAGTAAGGTTTCTGGCTTTCAAGATAAAAATGGGAAAGTCTTGAAAATTATGATAGAATGGTGGAAGGAAAAATTCAGGAGAGTAGTAGTGACTCAAAATGTTAAAAGTCTTCTCGTATCCATTGTAATCAGTGCATACAATGAAGAAAAATATCTGCCTGGTCTAATTGAAGACTTAAAAAATCAAACCTATCCTAAAGAGAATATTGAAATTCTATTTATAAATGCTATGTCCACAGATGGGACCACAGCTATCATTCAGCAATTGATAAAGGAAGATACAGAGTTTAACTCAATTAGATTGTATAACAATCCTAAGAAAAATCAAGCTAGTGGTTTTAACCTGGGAGTTAAACATTCTGTAGGGGACCTTATTTTAAAAATTGATGCTCATTCAAAAGTTACTGAGACTTTTGTAATGAACAATGTGGCTATTATTCAACAAGGTGAATTTGTCTGTGGGGGGCCTAGACCGACGATTGTCGAAGGAAAAGGAAAATGGGCAGAGACCTTGCATCTTGTTGAGGAAAATATGTTTGGCAGTAGCATTGCCAATTATCGAAATAGTGCCGAGGATAGATATGTTTCTTCTATTTTTCATGGGATGTATAAACGAGAGGTTTTCCAGAAGGTTGGTTTAGTAAATGAGCAACTTGGCCGAACTGAAGATAATGATATTCATTATAGAATTCGAGAACATGGTTATAAAATCCGCTATAGCCCAAGTATTCTATCTTATCAGTATATTCGACCAACATTCAAGAAAATGCTGCATCAAAAGTATTCAAATGGTTTGTGGATTGGCTTGACAAGTCATGTTCAGTTTAAGTGTTTATCATTATTTCACTATGTTCCTTGTTTATTTGTTTTGAGTCTTGTGTTTAGTCTAGCATTGTTACCGATCACATTCGTATTCATAACTTTACTATTAGGCGCCTATTTTTTACTTTTATCACTACTCACTTTGCTGACTTTATTAAAACATAAAAATGGATTTCTAATTGTGATGCCCTTTCTTTTATTTTCCATTCACTTTGCTTATGGCCTTGGAACGATTGTAGGTTTAATTAGAGGATTTAAATGGAAGAAAGAGTACAAGGGAACAGTAATTTATTTGGAAAAATAAGCCAAATAAATTAAAATGTGCTACAATAACAATATAGTAAAACTCTTTTAAGGAGGAGTAGATTGACATGAATAAAAAACTAACAGATTATGTGATTGATCTGGTGGAAATTTTAAATAAACAACAAAAGCAGGTTTTCTGGGGAATATTTGATATTTTCAGTATGGTGGTTTCGATCATTGTATCTTATATTTTATTTTATGGGCTGATTAATCCAGCACCTGTTGACTACATTATCTATACGAGTTTGGCCTTTCTGTTCTATCAATTGATGATTGGTTTTTGGGGGTTGAATGCTAGTATTAGTCGTTACAGCAAGATTACGGATTTCATGAAAATCTTTTTTGGTGTGACTGCCAGCAGTGTTTTGTCTTATGGAATCTGCTATGCCTTCTTGCCACTCTTCTCCATCCGTTTCATCATTCTCTTTATCTTGTTGAGTACCTTCTTGATTTTATTGCCACGGATTACTTGGCAGTTAATCTACTCTAGACGCAAAAAAGGAAGTGGCGATGGAGAACACCGTCGAACCTTCTTGATTGGTGCTGGTGATGGCGGAGCCCTCTTTATGAACAGTTACCAACACCCAACCAGTGATTGGGAACTTGTTGGTATTTTGGATAAGGATGCTAAGAAAAAGGGTCAAAAACTTGGTGGTATCCCTGTTTTAGGCTCTTATGACAATCTGCCTGAATTAGCCAAACGCCATCAAATCGAGCGAATTATCGTTGCAATTCCGTCGCTTGACCCGTCAGAATATGAGCGTATCTTGCAGATGTGTAATAAGCTGGATGTCAAATGTTACAAGATGCCTAATGTTGAAACGGTTGTTCAAGGACTTCACCCAGCAGGTGGAGGCTTCCAGAAGATTGATATCACAGACCTTTTGGGTCGTCAGGAAATTCGTCTTGACGAATCGCGTCTGGGTGCAGAACTGACAGGTAAGACCATCTTAGTCACAGGAGCTGGAGGTTCAATCGGTTCTGAAATCTGTCGTCAAGTTAGTCGCTTCAATCCTGAACGCATTGTCTTGCTCGGTCATGGGGAAAACTCAATCTACCTTGTTTATCATGAATTGATTCGCAAGTTCCAAGGGATTGATTATGTGCCAGTGATTGCCGATATTCAAGACTATGACCGTCTCTTGCAAGTCTTTGAGCAGTACAAGCCAGCTATTGTTTATCATGCGGCTGCCCACAAGCACGTTCCTATGATGGAGCGCAATCCAAAAGAAGCCTTCAAGAACAATATCCGCGGAACTTACAATGTTGCTAGAGCTGTTGATGAAGCCAAAGTACCTAAGATGGTTATGATTTCGACAGATAAGGCGGTTAATCCACCAAATGTTATGGGAGCAACCAAGCGCGTGGCTGAGTTGATTGTCACTGGTTTTAACCAACGTAGCCAATCGACCTACTGTGCAGTTCGTTTTGGAAATGTTCTTGGTAGCCGTGGTAGTGTCATTCCAGTCTTTGAACGCCAGATTGCTGAAGGTGGTCCTGTAACGGTGACAGACTTCCGCATGACCCGTTACTTTATGACTATTCCAGAAGCTAGCCGTTTGGTTATCCATGCTGGTGCTTATGCCAAGGATGGGGAAGTCTTTATCCTTGATATGGGCAAACCAGTCAAAATCTATGACTTGGCCAAGAAAATGGTCCTTCTAAGTGGGCACACCGAAAGCGAAATTCCAATCGTTGAAGTTGGAATCCGCCCAGGTGAAAAACTTTACGAAGAACTCTTGGTATCAACCGAACTTGTTGATAACCAAGTTATGGATAAGATTTTCGTTGGTAAGGTCAATGTCATGCCTCTAGAAGCCATCAATCAAAAGATTGAAGAATTCTGCACTCTCAGCGGAGATGAGTTGAAGCAAGCTATTATCGCCTTTGCCAATCAAACAACCCACGTTGAATAAAAAAGAAAAACGCATATTATCAAGTTTTGAACCTTGGTAATATGCGTTTTGTTATGTAGAGACTTATACTCTTCGAAAATCTCTTCAAACCACGTCAACGTCGCCTTGCCGTAGATATATGTTACTGACTTCG
>NZ_VMML01000084.1:0-6290 GCF_013277175.1 Streptococcus sp. 3167
TAAGTGATAAAGTCGGGAGGCTACCATTTAGATTTTACTATTAGCATAAAAATAATAATAGACAACTATTTATCCGAAAATAGATAGAGGTAACATGTTTGTAGACAAAGCATACAAACCTTTAGTAAAATCATTTCCATGAAACTAGAATAGAGCCCCTCTTAACAAAAATAATTATTTTAATTTATTTCTAATCACTCCTTGATATAAATAACTCTCACCAATAAAAGACTATGTCTTAAAAAAATGGTATAATAAAATCAATACTTGGGCTTGATGGCTATGCTACTAATAACAATTAGGAGAGAAAATCAGGCACTTGTTAACAACAAGGATTATCCCCTTGAGATGAAAGGAACTTTAGAAATCTTATGATGAACATGCAAAACATGATGCGTCAAGCACAAAAACTTCAAAAACAAATGGAACAAAGCCAGGCCGAACTTGCTGCCATGCAATTTGTTGGCAAATCTGCTCAAGACCTTGTCCAAACGACCTTAACTGGAGATAAGAAAGTTGTCAGCATTGACTTTAATCCAGCTGTCGTTGACCCAGAGGACCTTGAAACTCTTTCTGATATGACCGTTCAAGCCATCAACTCTGCTCTTGAACAAATCGATAAAACTACCAAGAAAAAACTGGGTGCTTTCGCTGGGAAATTGCCATTCTAAAAACAAGAAGCTAGAAAACAATACTTGTCGATAACAAAGGCTAAGAAAGGTGCAAAAATTATAAAAAACGCATAATAGCAGGTGTCAAAACACTCAATATTATGCGTTTTCTCATGAAAAAATTCTCTTTTCATACTCATTTAAAATCAAAAAGGGAATTTATCGTTTTACGGACATGTATATTACAGATTTCTATAGGTCGTATATAGACAGGATATCATCGCTTGGAAGTTGTCCTTTTTGACACCAATCAGTAATTTAGTTCTCAGGAGTTAATGGCAGTGCTTTTCGTACATAGTTTCATAACTACAGTATAGCATAGTATATCGCTTTATAGTTTTCACTATTGATGAACTGCTTGAGCTGCTGTGATAAGGGTTAACTTGTAAACATCATCTGCATTACATCCACGAGAGAGGTCGTTAACAGGCTTGTTCAAACCTTGCAAAACAGGACCTACTGCCGCAAAGCCACCAAGACGTTCAGCCATCTTGTATCCGATATTTCCTGCCTCGATACCTGGGAAGATGAAGACATTTGCTTGACCAGCTACCGTACTTCCAGGAGCTTTCAAAGCTGCAGTTTCAGGAACAAAGGCTGCATCAAATTGCAACTCACCATCGATTTCAAGGTCAGGGCGCAAGTCGTGAGCAATTTTAGTTGCTTCAACGACCTTATCAACGCTTTCACCAAAACCTGAACCTTTAGTAGAATAGCTTAGCATAGCAATTTTAGGCTCGATTCCAAACATCTTAGCTGTGATTGCTGAGTTGATGGCAATTTCAGCCAAAGCTTCTGCATCTGGATTGATGTTGATAGCACAGTCTCCAAATAGGTAACGTTCAGAGCCACGAACCATGAGGAAGGCACCTGAAGTACGAGTTACATTTGGACGAGTTTTAATGATTTGTAGGGCTGGACGAACTGTTGAAGCAGTTGAATGAATCGCACCTGACACCATTCCATCAACCAAGCCCAAGTAAACCAACATAACACCAAAGTAGTTTACATCTTCAACCAAAACCTTGCGTGCATCTTCTTCAGACATTTTGCCCTTGCGACGCTCCACCAAGGCAGCAACCATTTCTTCAAATTGAGGATAATGTTGAGGGTCAATGACTTCATAACCATCCATGATCCCTTCAATTTCAAGATAAATTTTAATTTTTTCAGGATTTCCTAACAAAACAGGAATCACTTCTGTTTCTTTTACCAAACGTTTAGTCGCTTGAAGAATACGTGGCTCTTCCCCTTCAGGGAGAACGATACGAGCATTTTTACCAACAAGGTTGGCTTTGAGACTTTCAAAAACTTCCATGAGTTTTCTCCTTTAAGATAATAATTATACTCTGAAACAGTTTTTATAGAGTATTAGTTGATAACTGGGTAATAAGGTTGCTGAAATCATCCGGCAAGGGACTTTCTAACTGCAAATCTTGCTCTAAAAATGGATGATAAAAGGATAGGTAATGGCAATGCAGGGCCTGACGTTGGATGCCGTCGTCCAGACTACCACCGTACAAATCATCGCCCAACAAAGGAAAACCAATATGAGAAAAGTGGACTCGAATTTGGTGGGTTCGACCAGTGTGCAGCCGAATGTCGACCAAGTGGATATTTCCATAAGAAGCTACAATCTTGTAGGAAGTATGGGCATATTTTCCACCTTTAGCCACCCGTCTGGTAATAATGGAGTCTTCATCACGCGCAATCGGGGCAATAATTTCCCCCTCTGACTCCAAGTGTCCATCACCTTTAACCAAAGCAAAGTAGCGTTTTTCAATGGACTTCTTCTGCAACTGCTTGTCCAATCGTGCATGGGCATAGCCGTGCTTGGCAAAGAGCATCGAGCCAGAAGTATCCCTATCAAGCCTGGTCACAATGTGAACTTGCTGATTTTCGTAATTTTGCTTGACGTAGTAACCCTTGATAAAATTGGCAATAGTATTGGAGTGGTTAACACTAGGAATAGAGGCAACTCCATAGGGTTTATTCAAGACTAGAAAGTGGTCATCCTCATAGAGAATATCCAGTGGGCGCTCGATAGCTTCCAAGGTTTCAAAGCCTTCCTCAGCGGGAATATCGATAGTAACGCGGTCCCCAAGATCCAATAGATAGGTTGCATTTTGTGGTTGGTCATTGACCAGAATAGCCCCACCTCGAAACTTAATCTTGGCCAGAAGCCCCTTAGAAACCTCGTGCTTTTTTAAGAAGGTCTTAACCTTGACATGCTCATCTGCGATAAATTCAAACCTCATTCGTCCACCTCGCCGATAAAGGCATCCTTAACACGGTTCCAGAAACTAGTATGGCTAGGAGTCGCGACAAAGTGAATCTTATGATGATCGATTTGATACTCAATACGCTCAATATTACGGAAAGAATAAACGCTATTGTCAACCGAAATGGTATGGTAATCATTTCTCGTTGGAATGAGTTCAATCTTATCCTTCTTAGGAACGATAATGGAAGAGCCCAGCGTTCGATAGACACGATTATTGAGGCTGGCAATTTCCGTTAATTGCAAAGCTTCAATGGTAGGGTGTAAAACAGAACCGCCAAGAGACTTGTTATAAGCCGTACTACCAGTCGGTGTTGAAACTGTTAGCCCGTCTCCACGAAAACGTTCAAAGGGAACACCATTGATGACAATATCTGCCACCATGGTTCGATCAGACCTGCGGATGCTGGCTTCATTGAGGGCACGAAAAATCTTGACCTCTCCATTTCCAAGAAAAACCTTCACATTTAGAACAGGGTAAGAAACCCTTGCTCCGGTATCTAGCTGCAAATTGGTCATTAACTTATCCAACTCAAAATCACGATAATCGGTATAAAAGCCCAGATGTCCTGTATGAAGACCGATAAAGCGTACCTTATCAAGTTGGTCTTCATACTTATGAAAGGCCGATAAGAGCATGCCATCTCCACCAATGGAAATGACAATGTCCGGACTGCTATCATTGAGTATAAACTGATTTCTTTTCAAACGATCTCGCAATTCATACAAAACCCTTTGACTCTGCGGTTTTCTATTGGCTATCAGGTCAATTCGTTTACCTGTATTCTTCATCTGTATCGTCACTGTTTCCTACACCGTCATTTAATTTTCTACTCAAAGGATCAAAAAGTGCCTGGGCTTCTTGGATATCATCACGAATTTCACCCATTTCTTCATCCAACTGATGGGCGATTCTAGCTGTAATTTCCAGTCGCTTCTTAATCTCCTCTGGGAAATCCCCTTGGTACTTGTAGTTGAGAGAATGTTCTATCGTTGCCCAGAAATTCATGGCCAAGGTACGTATTTGAATTTCTGCCAAAATAGTCTTGGCTCCATTGATGGTATCAACCATATATTCTACTACCAAATGATAGGAACGATAGCCTGATGCTTTTCGATGAGTAATGTAATCTCGCTCCTGTATGATTCGCATGTCCTGACGCTTGTGCAAAATCTCCACTACTTCCTTAACGTCATCTACAAACTGGACCATCACACGCAAACCAGCAATATCCTGCAAATCGTGCTCCAAGGTCGCATAAGTAATACCACGACGGGCCATTTTTTCTTTTATACTCTCAATTGGCTTGACTCGACCGGTCACAAATTCAATCGGAGAATGCTTATTTTGCTTACGATATTGCTTACGAATGCCACGAAGTTTAATCTTTAACTCACCAACAGCTTGAATGTAAGGATCTAGAAATTCTTCCCATTCTAAGGTCATATATTCTCCCTTATTCTCATATTATCCTTCAAAAATATCTTTGATTTTTTCTCCAGATTCATATACAATAAATACAATGCTTATTATACCATAAGTGAAAAACGTTTACAAATAGTTATCATCACTTGTAAATAGTTGAGTTTTTACTTATTTTTCGTTAAAATCATTTACACTAATTTCCATCGTTTTTTTAAATCGTATTCATCTTCGTATTCATTTTTACAATCATCTTTGCCCGTATAGTTGAGAAGGTTTCAATTTAATTCTAATAGTTTATAAATAGAAAACCGTGATTACTCACAGTCTTTTAAAAATAAAATAAAAAAACTCCATCAAAACTATTGACATTATGCAACCAAAGTTGTATGATGGATACATAAGGTTAAGGAGGAAACCTTAGACAAGGAAACTAGTAGAAAGGAACATGAAATGTTTAAGTTCAAAAAGAAACCACTCAAAGCAAAAACAAATAAGCTAGTAGTCAAAATAAACTTATTTATAATCAGCTTTGAATGGCACATCGAATTTGGATAGTGAAAAATCACTATCCACCCCTTCGGGGGTGTACTTAAATTATAACAGGAAAAACAATGAAAGTAAATCTTAAAGTTAGAAAAACCACCAAGCGTGAAAAAGTTGAATTTATTATTGGACTTCTTCTACTCCTATTTGCAGTTTGGTATTTTACGAGGTAATATATGTCAGTAGATATTGAAGCTATCCGCTGGCTTTTAGACAACGCCACAGCCTATGCTATTAGCAAAAACTGTGGCATGTCTATTCAGGCCGTGGACAAGTATAAAAATGGTGTATCGGATATTATGAATATGCGTCTAAAACACGCTATCAGCATGATAACATACGCCCAGGAACTTAAAAAGCAGTGATTTCGGTCACTGTTTTTTATTTTTAACAAAACACCGTTTTTGACAATAATACACCACGATTTCCTCTCCATATTCTTCATGTAACCGCTTTTTTGAACAATAGGATTGTGATTTTGCTTTCTAATCGTTCAAAATGTGTGTTTTTGAAAAATAAAAAAACCGCAAGCCTGAGCCTGCGGTGAAAAATTATTCTTTGTCTTTGTTTTTATTTTGATTATTCCCTGTAAACAAACCAATTAGCCCTAATGCAGTAGTTCCAGTTAAGACACTACCTGCAATTTGTTTATCTGTTGCTATTAAGTAAATTCCACCAATAATAACAACGAGGGCGATTAAAAAGCCAAATAACTGTCCCAATTTATGAGAAGCAATATTCCCTGATAAGTATTTATCTTCCATCTCTCTACGATGTTGGCTTTCTGCAATACCATTATCAATAATCTTTTGAGCAGCATCCGGATATAGCTCTTTATATCCTTTGAGAATGTCTGGATGAGGTAGGTCACCTTGATAGATTTCCAACTTCTGTAAAACTACTTGACGCTGTTCATGTGGTAAGCGCTCGACTTCATCAACAATATTATTGACTTCAATCAAATCTTTATTCTCGGTATCCAAATTTCATTACCTCTTTCTGAATGCCCATCGTTGATTTCTTGTAATCACTTTTGACTTTCTTCCAGTCTGGGACTGTATCAGCTTTTACTTTCGAAATGTTCTGGTTAAAGCTAAAAACAGGCAATACAATTGCTGTCATACCAAGTAAAAAAGACTTAAAGTATTGAGGTTGTTTTGTATTTTTTAACATCCCAAATTCCTCCTACTCGCTCCATAATATTTTTTTGAATTAACTTGATTATGACATCTTTCTTTAAAAAAGTCAATGTTTCTTACTCTTTTTAACAAAAAAATCCCCACAAGGACGAGTCCTGTGGGGTAGATAAACATTTTAGAAAAGTTTTCCTTTCCTTTTATTTTTTAAAATTATTTAGTCGTAATCAAGC
>NZ_VMML01000085.1:0-6313 GCF_013277175.1 Streptococcus sp. 3167
CGAGGCTCTGCCTATCTCCTAAATGGATAGCAGATAAGGTATCTGGCTGGGGCGACCATTATCAATTAGTAGCTCAGAAGTCGGTACTTAAACGTGCTATATCAAAACCAGTCCTTGAAAAACGAGGACTGGTTTCGTGTTTGGATTATTACCTTGAACGACATGCGTTAAAAGTTAGTTGAACCGCCGTATGCCGAACGGCACGTACGGTGGTGTGAGAGGGGCTAGAGATTATCCCCTACTCGATTAAGCAATTTCCTTGACATTTTTCTTATTTTGCGCTATCATATATACATATAATATATGGGAGTCTGTGTACAGTCTGAGAGGAAGTGTTAAACTTCGACCGCACCTGATCTGGGTAATGCCAGCGGAGGGAACGATACTTAGTCTAATTTTGCACCTTTTCCATGTATGGTAAAGGTTTTTCTTTTTTTAAAAAGGAAAACGAGAAGAGGAGGTTCTTATGAAAGCAAGCATTGCCTTGCAAGTTTTACCCCTAGCACAGGGGATTGATCGGATAGCTGTTATTGATCAGGTCATTGCTTATCTGCAAACTCAAGAAGTGACGATGGTAGTGACACCATTTGAAACGGTCTTGGAAGGGGAGTTTGATGAGCTTATGCGCATTCTAAAAGAAGCGCTGGAAGTGGCAGGGCAGGAGGCAGACAATGTCTTTGCCAATGTCAAAATAAATGTAGGAGAGATTTTAAGTATTGATGAGAAACTTGAAAAGTATACTGAGACGACATATTAGTCTATTGGGTTTTCTGGGAGTCTTGTCAATCTGGCAGTTAGCAGGTTTTCTTAAACTTCTCCCCAAGTTTATCCTGCCGACACCTCTTGAAATTCTCCAGCCCTTTGTTCGTGACAGAGAATTTCTCTGGCACCATAGCTGGGCGACCTTGAGAGTGGCTTTACTGGGGCTGATTTTGGGAGTTTTGATTGCCTGTCTTATGGCTGTGCTCATGGATAGTTTGACTTGGCTCAATGACCTGATTTACCCTATGATGGTGGTCATTCAGACCATTCCGACCATTGCCATAGCTCCTATCCTGGTCTTGTGGCTAGGTTATGGGATTTTGCCCAAGATTGTCTTGATTATCTTAACGACAACCTTTCCCATCATCGTCAGCATTTTGGACGGTTTTAGGCATTGCGATAAGGATATGCTGACCTTGTTTAGTCTGATGCGGGCCAAGCCTTGGCAAATCCTGTGGCATTTTAAAATTCCAGTCAGCCTGCCTTACTTTTATGCAGGTCTGAGGGTCAGTGTCTCCTACGCCTTTATCACAACAGTGGTATCTGAGTGGTTGGGAGGCTTTGAAGGACTAGGTGTCTACATGATTCAGTCCAAGAAACTGTTTCAGTATGATACCATGTTTGCTATTATTATTCTGGTATCGATTATCAGTCTTCTCGGTATGAAGCTGGTTGATGTCAGTGAAAAATATGTTATTAAATGGAAACGTTCGTAGAATTAGAATGTTTCAAAAAAGAAAAGAGGAAATCAAAATGAAGAAAACATGGAAAGTGTTTTTAACTGTTTTAACAGCTCTTGTAGCTGTTGTACTTGTGGCCTGTGGTCAAGGAACTGCTTCTAAGGATAACAAAGAGGCAGAACTCAAGAAGATCGACTTTATCCTAGACTGGACACCAAATACTAACCACACAGGGCTATATGTTGCCAAGGAAAAAGGTTATTTCAAAGAAGCTGGAGTGGATGTTGATTTGAAATTGCCACCAGAAGAAAGCTCATCTGACTTGGTTATCAATGGTAAGGCACCATTTGCAGTGTATTTCCAAGACTACATGGCTAAAAAATTGGAAAAAGGAGCAGGAATCACTGCCGTTGCAGCTATTGTTGAACACAATACATCAGGAATCATCTCACGTAAATTTGACAATGTAAGCAGTCCAAAAGACTTAGTTGGTAAGAAATACGGGACTTGGAATGACCCAACTGAACTTGCTATGTTGAAAACATTGGTAGAATCACAAGGTGGGGACTTTGAGAAGGTAGAAAAAGTACCAAATAACGACTCAAACTCTATCACACCTATTGCCAATGGTGTCTTTGACACTGCTTGGATCTACTACGGTTGGGATGGTATACTTGCTAAATCTCAAGGTGTAGATGCTAACTTCATGTATTTGAAAGACTATGTCAAGGAGTTTGACTACTATTCACCAGTTATCATCGCAAACAACGACTATCTGAAAGATAACAAAGAAGAAGCTCGTAAAGTCATCCAAGCCATCAAAAAAGGTTACCAATATGCTATGGAGCATCCAGAAGAAGCGGCTGATATCCTCATCAAGAATGCACCTGAACTTCAGGAAAAACGTGACTTTGTCATCGAATCTCAAAAATACTTGTCAAAAGAATACGCAAGCGACAAGGAAAAATGGGGTCAATTTGATGCAACTCGCTGGAATGCCTTCTACAAATGGGATAAAGAAAATGGTATCCTTAAAGAAGATTTGACAGATAAAGGCTTCACCAACGAATTTGTGAAATAATGACAGAAATAAGACTAGAACACGTCAGTTATGCCTATGGTCGGGAGAGGATTTTAGAGGACATCAATCTGCAGGTGACTTCAGGTGAAGTGGTTTCTATCCTAGGTCCAAGCGGTGTTGGAAAGACCACTCTCTTTAATCTAATCGCTGGGATTTTAGAAGTCCAGTCTGGGAGAATTGTCCTGGATGGTGAAGAAAATCCCAAGGGGCGCGTGAGTTATATGTTGCAAAAGGACTTGCTCTTGGAGCACAAGACGGTGCTTGGAAATATCATTCTGCCCCTCTTGATTCAAAAAGTGGATAAGGCGGAAGCCATTGCCCGGGCGGATGAAATTCTTGCGACCTTCCAGTTGACAGCTGTAAGAGATAAATACCCTCATGAACTCAGTGGCGGGATGCGCCAGCGTGTAGCCTTGCTTCGAACTTACCTTTTCGGGCACAAGCTCTTTCTCTTAGACGAGGCTTTTAGCGCCTTGGATGAGATGACCAAGATGGAACTACACGCTTGGTACCTTGAGATTCACAAGCAGTTGCACCTGACAACATTGATTATTACTCATAGTATAGAGGAGGCTCTTAATCTCAGCGACCGCATCTATATCTTGAAAAATCGCCCTGGGCAGATTGTTTCAGAAATTAAACTAGACTGGTCTGAAGATGAGGACAAGGAAGTCCAAAAGATTGCCTACAAACGTCAAATCTTGGCAGAATTAGGCTTAGAATAAGTAGAAAAATAGGGAGTTGGTGAAGATTATCCTTTACCAGCGCCCTTTTTCTTTTAAAAATGAGAAAATTTCGGTATAATAGTCAAAGATAGTCAAGGTTCAAAGAGAGGTGGGTTTGTAATGAGATTTAAAAATACATCGGATCATATTGAGGCCTACATCAAGGCGATTTTAGATCAATCTGGTATTGTGGAGTTGCAACGGAGTCAGTTGGCTGATACCTTTCAGGTTGTCCCTAGTCAGATTAACTATGTGATCAAGACACGCTTTACCGAAAGTAGAGGCTACTTGGTTGAAAGTAAGCGTGGTGGCGGAGGCTATATTCGTATAGGACGGATTGAGTTTTCTAGTCATCATGAAATGCTCAGGGAGCTGCTTTACTCAATTGGTGAGCAGGTCAGTCAAGAAATTTATGAGGATATTCTACAGCTTTTGGTTGAGCAGGAATTGATGACCAAGCAGGAGATGAATTTGCTTGTGGCAGTAGCTTTGGATCGCGTCCTAGGAGAAGAAGCTCCAGTCCTTCGAGCTAATATGCTACGACAGGTTATACAAGAGGTAGATAGAAAAGGGAAGTAAGATGAACTATTCAAAAGCATTGAATGAATGTATCGAGAGTGCCTACATGGTGGCTGGCCATTTTGAAGCTGGTTACCTAGAGTCTTGGCACTTGTTGATTGCCATGTCCAATCACAGTTATAGTGTGGCAGGGGCGACTTTAAACGATTATCCATATGAGATGGACCGTTTAGAAGAGGTGGCTTTGGAACTGACTGAAACGGACTATAGACAGTATGAAACTTTTACGGAGTTGCCGTTCTCCCGTCGTTTGCAGGTTCTTTTTGACGAAGCAGAGTATGTAGCGTCAGTGGTCCATGCTAAGGTATTAGGGACAGAGCATGTCCTCTATGCGATTTTGCATGATGGCAATGCCTTGGCGACTCGTATTTTGGAGAGGGCTGGTTTTTCTTATGAAGACAAGAAAGATCAGGTCAAGATTGCTGCTCTTCGCCGAAATTTAGAAGAACGGGCAGGCTGGACTCGTGAAGACCTCAAGGCCCTACGCCAACGCCATCGTACAGTAGCTGACAAGCAAAATTCTATGGCTAATATGATGGGTATGCCCCAGACTCCGAGTGGTGGTCTCGAGGATTATACGCATGATTTGACAGAGCAAGCTCGTTCTGGCAAGTTAGAACCAGTCATCGGTCGGGACAAGGAAATCTCGCGTATGATTCAAATCTTGAGTCGGAAGACAAAGAATAATCCTGTCTTGGTTGGGGATGCTGGTGTCGGGAAAACTGCTCTGGCGCTTGGTCTTGCTCAGCGTATTGCTAGTGGGGATGTGCCTGTGGAAATGGCTAAGATGCGCGTGTTAGAGCTTGATTTGATGAATGTCGTTGCAGGGACACGCTTCCGTGGTGACTTTGAAGAGCGCATGAACAATATCATCAAGGATATTGAAGAAGATGGCCAAGTCATCCTCTTTATCGATGAACTCCACACTATCATGGGTTCTGGGAGTGGAATTGACTCAACTCTGGATGCGGCCAATATTTTGAAGCCAGCCTTAGCGCGTGGAACTTTGAGAACGGTTGGTGCCACCACTCAGGAAGAATACCAAAAACACATCGAAAAAGATGCGGCTCTTTCTCGTCGATTCGCTAAAGTGACGATTGAAGAGCCAAGTGTGGCAGACAGCATGGCCATTTTGCAAGGCTTGAAGGCGACTTATGAGAAACATCACCGTGTGCAAATCACAGATGAAGCGGTCGAAACAGCCGTTAAGATGGCCCATCGTTACTTGACTAGTCGCCATTTGCCAGACTCTGCTATAGACCTCTTAGATGAAGCAGCAGCAACAGTGCAAAATAAGGCTAAGCATGTAAAAGTAGACGATTCAGGCTTGAGTCCAGCTGACAAGGCCTTGATGGATGGCAAGTGGAAACAGGCAGCTCAGCTAATCGCAAAAGAAGAGCAAGTGCCTGTCTATAAAGACTTGGTAACAGAGTCTGATATTTTGACTACCTTGAGTCGATTGTCAGGTATCCCAGTCCAAAAACTGACTCAGACTGACGCTAAGAAATACCTGAACTTGGAAGCTGAACTACACAAGCGTGTCATCGGTCAAGATCAAGCAGTTTCAAGCGTTAGCCGTGCTATTCGCCGCAATCAGTCAGGGATTCGCAGTCACAAGCGTCCGATTGGTTCTTTTATGTTCCTAGGACCCACAGGTGTCGGGAAGACCGAATTGGCCAAGGCTTTGGCAGAAGTTCTCTTTGATGACGAATCAGCCCTTATCCGCTTTGATATGAGTGAGTATATGGAGAAATTTGCAGCCAGCCGTCTCAATGGAGCTCCTCCGGGTTATGTGGGTTATGAAGAAGGTGGGGAGTTGACCGAGAAGGTTCGCAACAAACCATATTCCGTTCTCCTTTTTGACGAGGTAGAGAAGGCCCACCCAGATATCTTTAATGTGCTCTTGCAGGTCTTGGATGATGGTGTCTTGACCGATAGCAAGGGCCGCAAGGTTGACTTTTCAAATACCATTATCATCATGACGTCAAACCTTGGTGCGACAGCCCTTCGGGATGACAAGACCGTCGGTTTTGGAGCTAAGGATATTCGTTTTGACCAGGAAAATATGGAAAAACGCATGTTTGAAGAGCTGAAAAAGGCTTATAGACCTGAGTTTATCAACCGTATTGATGAAAAGGTGGTCTTCCATAGCCTGTCTAGTGACCATATGCAGGAAGTGGTGAAGATTATGGTCAAACCTTTAGTGGCAAGTTTGGCTGAAAAAGGCATTGACTTGAAATTACAAGCTTCTGCACTGAAATTGTTGGCAAATCAAGGATATGACCCAGAGATGGGAGCTCGTCCACTTCGCAGAACCCTGCAAACAGAAGTGGAAGACAAGTTGGCAGAACTTCTTCTTAAGGGAGATTTGGTGGCAGGCAGCACACTTAAGATTGGTGTCAAAGCAGGCCAATTGAAATTTGATATTGCATAAAAATGGAGAATCAGGAGTAATCTTGATTCTCTTTTGCCAAATTTCAAGTTCA
>NZ_VMML01000086.1:0-3787 GCF_013277175.1 Streptococcus sp. 3167
AGGTCGACAAATCACAATTTGCTTGTGAGATAGCTATAAAAGTGTGGAGAAATAGCTTGAAATTTAGTATAATATAGCTAAACTATTTGTTTAAAGTGAGAAAAAAATGGGAAATTTTAGCTTTCTTTTAAAAAATGACGAATATGAATCTTTTTCAAAACCTTGCATTGAAGCTGAGAATATGATTGCTACATCAACTGTGGCTACTGCCTTTATGGCGCGTCGTGCTTTAGAGCAGGCTGTCCATTGGATATATAGTCACGATTCATATTTAGAAGCTCCCTATCGTGCTACTCTATCTTCTTTAGTATGGGATGATGATTTTAGGGATATCGTAGATTCTGAACTCCACAAGCAGATAGTTCTGTTGATTCGGTGGGGAAACCATGCTGCTCATGGTGGTGAAATTAAGGAACGAGAAGCGATTTTAGCTTTGCATCATTTGTATCAGTTTGTTAATTTTATCGATTATTGTTACAGCAATGAGTTTGTGGAGCGTTATTTTGATGAGAAGTGCTTACCACTTTCAGCAAACATCAAATACCGAGAAACTCCACAATCTATGATAAAGTTACAAGACAGTTTACCAGAACTGCCTGATTTTCATGAACAGATGGCTGCTCAGTCCGTAGAAGTTCAAGAGACTTATACTGAAAAACGTGAGACTGCAGCGCAACGGCAAGATGTGCCTTTCCATATTGATCAATTATCTGAGGCAGAGACAAGAAAGCTCTTTATTGATATTGATCTCCGTCTAGCAGGATGGATATTTGAAGAAAACTGTCGTGTTGAGATAGCTGTTGATGGTCTGAAGCACGGTTCAGGAATTGGTTACTGTGACTATGTACTTTATGGTAAAAATGGGAAAATTTTAGCGATTGTAGAGGCTAAAAAAGCCTCTGTCAATCCAGAAGTAGGGGAAGTACAGGTCAAAGAATATGCTGAAGCTCTGGAGAAACATATCGGCTATCAGCCAATTTGCTTTATTACAAATGGGTTGAAGCACTATATACTTGATGGTTCGAACCGCCGCCAGATTGCAGGCTTTTACTCTCAAGAAGAATTGCAGTTAGTGATGGATAGACGTCATCTTCAAAAACCACTTGAGGATATTTCTAGTAAAATTAGAGACGATATTTCCGGGCGTCACTACCAAAAACATGCGATTGCAAGCGTTTGTGAAGCTTTCTCTAATCATCGTAGACAGGCACTTTTGGTTATGGCAACTGGGGCTGGGAAAACTCGTACAGCAGTTTCTCTAGTTGATACCTTATCACGTCATAACTGGGTAAAAAACGTTCTCTTCTTAGCCGATAGAACTTCCTTGGTTAAGCAAGCCTATGATTCGTTTAGAAAATTACTCCCAGATCTTTCCGTTTGTAACTTCTTAGAAGATAAAGAAGGAGCTCAATCAAGTCGCATGGTCTTTTCAACTTATCCGACCATGATTGGAGCGATTAGTGGTCAAGAAGAAGTAAATCAACGCCCTTTCACTGTTGGGCATTTTGACCTTATCATAATTGACGAGTCTCACCGTTCTATTTATCAGAAATACAAGTCCATTTTTGATTATTTTGATGCAAGGATTGTAGGCTTAACAGCTACTCCGCGTCAAGATTTAGATAAAAACACCTATGGATTCTTTAATTTGGAGAATGGGGTTCCAACATATGCATATGATTTGGAAGAGGCTGTTAAAGACGGATATTTAGTAGCCTATCATTCTATCGAAACCAAACTGAAACTACCTACGGATGGTCTACATTATGATGATTTATCCGAAGAAGAAAAGGAACATTTTGATAGCAAATTTGAAGACGATAGCTGTGAAAAAGATATTGATGGGAGTGTGTTTAATTCTTTTATTTTCAATAAAAGTACAGTAGAAATTGTTTTAAATGAACTCATGACAAGAGGAATTCAGACAGCCTCGGGGGATGAAATTGGTAAAACTATTATTTTTGCTAAAAATCATGACCATGCGGAATATATCAGAGGTATTTTTAACAACCGCTATCCTGAAAAAGGGAGCGACTATGCTCAGGTGATTGATTATAGTATTAAGCATTATCAGACCTTGATTGATGATTTTAAAATTAAGGAGAAGTATCCTCAAATTGCGATTTCTGTCGATATGTTAGATACAGGTATTGATGTACCAGAGGTTGTTAATTTAGTCTTCTTCAAGAAGGTACGCTCTAAAACTAAGTTTTGGCAGATGATTGGTCGAGGAACCCGTCTATGTAAAGATTTATTTGGACCTGAGCAGGATAAGGAAAACTTCTTGGTATTTGATTATGGGGACAATTTTGATTATTTTCGTGCAGATCCAAGAGATGGAGAGGGTCGTCACATTGTTTCGTTGACTCAGCGTTTATTTAATATCAAAGTGGACTTGATTCGAGAACTTCAGGGACTCCAATACCAAGAAGATCAGTTTGCGAGAGCATACCGTCAGGAGCTTGTTTTAGAACTTCAAGGTCGTATAGAGAGCTTAAATGAGTTAGACTTCAGGGTTCGTATGGTTTTAGATACAGTTTATAGCTATAGGAAATTGGAAAGTTGGCAGAATCTAACTGCTGTTACAAGTGAAACTATTCAAAAAAATCTCTCTCCGCTTTTATTTGATGAAGATAAAGAAGATGAGATGGCGAGGAGATTTGATTTGTGCTTACTTCATATTCAGTTGGGGCAACTGACAGCTAAATCTTCCACTGTTCATATTTCCCAAGTGATGAAGACGGCTAGAGCTCTTTCTGCTATTGGCAATATCCCGCAGGTTTTTGAGCAGGTTGAAATTATCAGGAAAGTACAGGAGCCTGAATTTTGGAAAGAAGTTAGCTTGTCTGATTTGGAAAAAATTCGTCTTGCTATTCGAGATTTATTACAGTTTTTGGATAAAACAGACCGTAAACCCTACTATGTTAACTTTGAAGATCGTATACTCTCCACTGTTCACGAGACCACAGCATTTTTGCAGGTCAACGATCTTCGATCTTATAATGAAAAAGTTGAGCATTATTTGAAAACTCATCTGGATGAAGAGTCCATTTCTAAGCTATACCATAATGAAAAGTTGACATCTGATGATGTGCTTGCACTTGAAAAATTGCTCTGGGAAAAATTAGGTAGCAAATCAGACTACCAACATCATTATGAAAATAAGGCAATTCCGAGATTGGTGCGTGAGATTATTGGCTTAGATAGAGAGTCTGCCAATCGTATTTTTTCTAAATTTTTGTCGGATGAGAACCTTAATGCTAGGCAGATTTCATTTGTAAAATTGATTGTAGACTACATTGTAGAAAATGGTTGCTTAGAGATGAAAGTGTTAACGCAAGAGCCATTTAAATCTCATGGATCTGTTCAACTACTCTTTCAACACCAACTACCAGTACTTCGTAATATTGTTCAAACCATTGAGCTCATCAATGATCGAGCTGGAGAAGTGGCTTAAATTCTAAAGTGATTGCCATACTGAGACTCATTTAAAATTAAAAAGAGTAGAAATTTATGCTATATATGAGAAGTTTTATTAGGAAGAATGTCATCGTTTTCCTAGAATACAGTATCAGTTGTTAAGTGGTTGATAAATTTCAAAGTAGATACTTGTACCACGATGTTTGTTGATCGAGTTATTATAAAAGAGCTACTTTGATTTTAAAGAAATAGAAAACAAAAAGCCGAGCAAGAATTCAATTGCAGGAGAAAATGAAGGAATACTCAGTGAAAATCAAAGAGCAAACTAGCCGCAGGCTGCTCAAAACATGGTTTTGAGGTTGTAGAT
>NZ_VMML01000086.1:3834-7117 GCF_013277175.1 Streptococcus sp. 3167
AGTAACCATACCTACGGCAAGGCGATGTTAATGCGGATTGAAGAGATTTTTGAAGAGTATAAATCTTCCTAGGATAAAGCAAAACGCATAATATCAAGGGTTTTAAACACTTGATATTATGCGTTTTCTGATGTTAAAGACTTTCTACCAGGTTTTTTGAAGCATAATTGTTAGTTGTAGTCATTTATTATTCTTCAAAGAAAAATGGTGGGGCGAATTTTTTCAGTTCTTCAAAGCACTTTTGAGCAGCATCTGCATCTTCACAGATGATAAGACAGACATCATCACCACAAAGGGTAGCGATAGCGTCAGGGAAGCTCAAAGCATCAATGATAGAACCAAAGGATTGAGCCAGTCCAGGAAGGGTTTTTAGTAGGACTTGGTGTTGAACTGGGCGCATCAAGACAAGGGCGTCTTCCATGTAGAGTTCGAGACGTTTTTCCCATTTTGAGATGGAACCATTGTTAAGAACATAATAAGCGCTATCTTCTTCGCGGACTTTTGATAGGTTCATATTTTTGATGTCGCGTGAGAGGGTTGCCTGGGTCACTTGAATGTCGTTCTCAGCAAGAAGGGACTGCAATTCAGCCTGTGTATGAATCTTGTTTTTTGCAACAAGAGCGCGTATGAGTTGGTGGCGGTGCTCTGATTTATTCATAATAATGTAACTCCTTTTAGCAAGGTATGGTAAGCGTGGACTGAGCGAGGTCGACAGTCAAGTAGTAGTCGGTATTGTCACGGATGGTGATTTCAAAGTCAGTCGTATAGAGGACTAAACGAAGAGTATCTCCTTCTTTTAGATTGTAAATAGTTGGTTGCAGTTCAAATTGCACATCCATCCATTCATCTGCAGTAATATCCTCTACTAACAGTAAATCATTTCTATTTTGTAAATTAAGGTAACCTTTTGTCACGACTCGTTGTGCATCTGGTCTAAATGGCAGTTCACAGAGATTTTCCAGCATATGATAGCGACCGTTGTCAATGGTTCTAGCACTTAAAACAGCTGGATAAGGCTGTAAGTATTTCTTTTGACCAAGTTCCAGTAATTGAGCAGATAAAAGCCCCTTGTTTGTGCTGGATTTGATATGAAGATTGAGCTGAGCGCGACCGTTTAAATGAATGTCCTTGGTCACAGGAAGGTCAATAGTAATCTGATTAGCTTTCCCTTGATAGAGTTCTGTATTGAAGGTTTGGTAGGTCTTACCATAGCGCTCAAAATCCTTATCTGAGTACTGGTTTTGAATAACTTGCTCTTCTTGACCAAGTGAGAAGGTTTCAAAGTTCTCTTGCTCTCCAAAGGTATCAAGTGATAACCAAGTCTGAGGAGCGGTATTGTCCTGCCAGATAATGGTCGGAAGCTGAAAATCTGTTTCCTGTCCTAGTAATTTCTTGGTCAATAAGGCATTTATGGATTCACGGAAGTCAATTGACTGCCAGTTGTTCATGTAAACATGGGCACCATTATGGAAAAAGAGATGCTTGTGTATATGAGTAGGAAGAGCATGGAACATCTGGTAAACATGAAGTGGTTTGACATTCCAATCCTGTGAACCGTGGGTAAAAACAACCTCTGCTTTTACATTATGGACATTGAGCAGATAGTTGCGATCATGCCAAAACTGGTTATAGTCGCCAGTCTTGCGACCCAGTTGCTCTTTTACTTTTTCTAAGTCAGCTTGGTGAGCTTCATTGCCACGGATATAGTCGCCAGCCAAGAGATTACGAGAGTAGGTTAGTTCAGCAAGGGAGTCAAAGTCCTCACCTGGATAGCCACCTGGGCTAGTCACCAGACCGTTTTCTCGGTAGTAGTTGTACCATGAAGAAATTCCAGCCTCAGCAATGATTACTTCTAAACCATCAACACCTGTAGTGGCAAGGCCGTTTGACATGGTACCTAGATAGGAAAGTCCAGTTGTAGCTACTTTTCCGTTTGACCAGTCAGCTTTGACTTGACGCTGGCGCGTATAATCGGTAAAGGCACGGCAACGGCCATTAAGCCAATCAATGACATTTTTATAAGCCTCGATTTGCTGGTAGTCGCCATTAGTCATGAAACCAGTAGAGTCTCTGGTACCAACACCTGAAACATAGAGATTGGCAAAACCTCGTGGAAGGAAGTAGTCGTTGAGTGTATAGCTAGAGTTGATGTGAGTTAGCTTTTCCTCAGCTTCAGCCACAAGCTCAGCTTGGCCTTGAGATTGGACGAGATTGAGTTGAGGTTCCTCTAGTTCAATCTTATGAGCAGGCTTAACCTCGAGATTGCCCTCCATCTTGTAGAGAGCCTTGTCACTAGCCTTGTCATTGGTTCCCTGATGATAAGGGCTGGCTGTCATGATGGCAGGGATTTGGCCCTCATAACGAGGACGAATAATGTTAACCTTGACTAAGTCTGGTAGACCTTTTTGGTCGGTATCGACACGAGACTCCACGTAAACGACTTCACGAATGATATCATGGCTAGAAAAAGTAGCCAAACTCTTGCCGTTAAAGTAGTGGTAGTCATTATCCTCTGGAATAAGACCGTCACTGACAAGTTGGTCGATAAGAGTATTTCCTTTTTTGGTGCGAGTATTGAGTAACTGATAGAGATTTTCAAGCAAGTCACCGTATACAATAGGAAATCCAGTTTCTTTACGAAAAACGTCACTGTCTTCGAAGTCAACCAAATAAGAAAAGCCTAAAAGTTGAAAAGCAACAGTATAAAAAATATCCGCTGTCAGTTCATCTTCTGATTGACAAAATGTCAGCAGGTCTGTTTTTTTATCAGCTGCTAGGATGGAAAGTGGGTAGTTGGTGTCTTGATAAGTGAAAAAGAAACGACGTAAAAAGGTTTCAAGTGAGTCTTTGTGATTGGCTGTATTTTGTAAATCAAAGCCATATTTTTTTAGTTCAGATAAGATATTTTCTTTTGGGAAAGTGATATAACTATATTGATTAAAACGCATAGAACCTCCATATAGAATGATAGTTAAGGTTATTATATCAAAAAAAAAGCAGAAAGGGAATTGTTAACTGCAAAAGGAAATAATCCAATAAAAATGAATAAAGTGCTAAATTCAATATAGAGAACAGTGTAATAATAGATATAATTGGGTATAATATAAAAATTCTAGGAGATTTATATTGTATGTTTTCTATTTTTTATATATAATATAGTATAAATATAAAAACGATGACAAAAATACAAATGAATAGAAAGTAAATTAGTAAGCTGATGAAATTTTTCTCAAGAGAAGCCTTTTATAGGTGAAAATGGTATAATCCCGACTTTATCACTTAA
>NZ_VMML01000087.1:0-583 GCF_013277175.1 Streptococcus sp. 3167
TACGAGCTGGTGTTGTTACATCCACTGGTTGTGATGGTTTCTTATTCGGTTCTGTGACTCTTCCTTTTCCTGGCACAGCACCTTTCGGAAGCTTGTCATTTGGCACTTCACCTGAACCATTGTCGCCAATTGTGACTGTGATTGTTGTTCCATTTTCACCTGGAATTTCTACCTTAGTTCCTCGTGGGTATGTTGAGCCATCTGGTTTCTTAGGTGTTACAATCGCATTTCCATTTGGTTGTTGAGTAATTTCAATCTTACCTGGTTTTTCAGTTTCTGGTGTTGCTGGTGTTACCTTAGCTGGTGTTGTTACATTAGGAACTTCCACAGCTGCTTTACCTGGTTCTGTAATCTTAGCATTACCTACAACCGTAGTATCTGGTAATTGATCATTTGGAACCTTAGCTGAACCATCTGCTCCAATCGTCACTTTAATTGGACGACCATCCTTACCTGGAAGTTCTACGATTGTTCCTTCTGGATAAGTTGAGCCATCTGGTTTCTTAGGTGTTACTGTAACGTCACCTGTAGTAGGATCTTGTGACAACTCTACTGTTGGTGTCTTACGAGCTGGTGTTGTTAC
>NZ_VMML01000088.1:0-6226 GCF_013277175.1 Streptococcus sp. 3167
CAAAACTGTGTTTTGAGCAGCCTGCGGCTAGCTTCCTAGTTTGCTCTTTGATTTTCATTGAGTATTAAAATAAGGATAAGAGAAAACAGGAATATCTATATCCTTGTGCCCAAAAAACCACTGCCTCCCCCAGATAAGCCTGAGGAAAGCAGTGATTCTTATTTTAGGAGTTAGGAATGAATATACGAAATCAATTTAGCTGATTATTTTTTGTTTTTCAAGAATTCATCGTATTGTTTTTGCATTTCGTTCAATACTTTTTCGTAGGCACCTTCAGATTTCAATTTTTCCATCAATTCTGGAATCGCTTTATCTGGGTCAAATATAGTAAAATGAAATAAGAATCGAGCAATTTAATTTTGGAATCCAAATCAATTTATAACAATATTTTAGAAGAGATGCTGTACTACTCTAAATTCAATATAATAATTTAACCATATTTTATGAGATATGTAAATCTAATAACTTATTTTATAAAGACATTATCACATTCGAATTACACACAATCACAAATACTTTATTTTGCGGTTGACATTATAAAAAAAAAGTAGTACAATGTAAATGAAAACGATTTCACTAAAATACAAAGGAGGTATTGTGATGACAAATTTGAAAAAATGCATCGCATTAGGACTGGGAGTCGCTTGCTTACTCCCCTTAGCTAGTCAGACTGTTTCTGCTAGGATGGTATATTTTGATCTTCATGTTACACGCGAAGACTATTCCGTTAGTAGCCGAAAAACTGAAAAAACAGACGGCTCCCCTGCTGTTGCTAATATCACAGGTGGTCTTGGTTGGGGAAAAAAGGTCAGAATTCGCGCTTGGACTGCTGCTGAGGATGAGCCTGCAACTGAGATGAAAATAGCTGATTCAAATGGTCGCTATAATCTTCGCTATAACAATGGTTATGGAACAATTGGACGCTATTATTATCTCAACGCCTCTAAATATGGTTGGCTCAATTCGAATATAACAGGACGTTTTGACCCTTAATTCGTCTCAAAACAAAAAGTAACAAACATTGGGTTATTCGCTAGTTTATCATGTGAGCGCTCACTAGCCTAACGCCCCCTTCTAAGAGTAGAGGCATCATCTAAAAAGTATCATGTCTCTGCTCCTTTTTTAAAGGAGCTTTTTACTATGAAAAAATACCTATTATTTCTACTTATTCTTCCCTTTATCTTTTTAACAGCTTGTCAATATAGCCAAAAGCAAACAACTGAGATAAATAAGGAAAATCTTCCCATAAAAGAAGGTTATAAAGAGATAACAGAGCAAATCTATCTATCAGACCAGATAGATACCTCCTATAAAGAAGAATTGCCTTTTTGGGACTCAAAAAAAGGAGACAAAGAAACATTGGTAACAGCTATCCAAAATTTTATGGGAAGCGATAGTGAAATTAGTGAAATTATTGCCGATAAGAATCCTTTAACCAGACTCCAAAAAGGAAAGACCAGAGCAGATATTACCGTCAATAAAACTGGATCATGGATTCATTTAACATCTGATCAAATATCAGATCTATCAAGTGTTTTCCACAACCTACGATTAGACGCTATTGAAAATAATCTAAATCTAACCGACTTTAAAGAAGAACTTCCATTTTCAAAAGAAGATGGTGTTAACAAAGTTAAGCAATTTCTAAATACCCTCCAATTAGGATTTGACGATTATGATTATCTCATCTACGCTATCTCAAAAGAAACACTCCTTGAGTATCTCCCAACCTACGAAAGAAATGCCAAAGAATTAAAAGGAACAAAGATAGACAAAAACAATCTGACTGATATGTGCTATGTTACTGTTTTTCCAAAACTTTCTAGTAAAAGAGTTATTGATGGCGAAACTCAGCTAGGTTCATCCGGAGAGATTAGTTTTATTCATGGTCCTGACCTAAACTTTATCATCACCCAAGCAGGGATTCAAGGAATTGATTTATCTGGTGTTATCTTACCGACTCAAAAAATAGATAAAATGGCGACTCTTTCTGTCCAAAAAGGATTAGATGTTTTAAAAGAAAAATACGAAAATTTGATTTTGGACAGTCCAATTTATATTGAGTCATTTACAATTGAGTATATACCTATTCCCACTCAAGAAAAAGAACTCTATGGAGGAAATCTCTATCGTCCCTTCCTAATCTTTAAAATCAAAGAAAAAGATCGTATAGATAAAATAGTTATCGATCCCACAAACTGGAAAGAGGTAAGTTAGATGAAAATACTCCCCCTCTTTAAATATACGCTAAAAGATTGGAGGATTTGGATTGGACTACTCTTTTCCTTAGTAGTTGCATTGATGATGTCCTATACAGATCTAACAATAAAATTAGACGGAAGAAATTCACTTGCAGTCCCTGATTATTTCATGCTCTCCTTCTCTAGAAATCTAGCAATGTCATTATATATCTTAACGGCAGCTTCAACTGTAGTAACAGACTTTTCACAAGACTACCATCAAAATAGACTTCCTTTTTTACTTAGTCGTATGTCTCTGCGACAATACGCTTCTTCCTTCGTCAAACGGTTAATTTTCCGTTCTTATTTTGTAGGACTGACCTTAGGATTCTGTTTTTTAGTTCTCCTCTCCTTTTATTTTCCCCTTACTAATTCATACTATTCATCTACCTTTAGCAATCAGTGGTTGTTAAATCAAGGATTTATATTCCTTTTCTACTTCCTTCTCATTAGTCTAATTGGACTCTATTTTGCATTCTTTACTCTATTAGGTGGAGTTCTCTCCGTTTTTTACCCTAATATATTAATGGTCTATCTTCTTCCAAGCATGACCTGGTTTGTCCTCACAAAATTCGGTTTAGAGAGAGTGCTCCCTTTTTTTACCTTGCCACATATCGTCTTAACGACAGATGATTATTTACGAGAAGGGCTAGCATATTTTCAAGTAGGTGACGAAAACTTTCGAAATATTTTTTCGTTGCTTTATCCTTATATTTTCTTAACTCTATGGGCACTTTTGTCAATAGAGATCATTCGACTAGCTCTTAAAAAACATTGGCATTTTTATGATAAGGAGTAATCTTATGGAGATTATACGTGTAGTAACTATTCTCTTAAAACAACAATTCACCTTTAAAAGATTGTTGCCTATCTTAATTTTCTTTCACCTCTATACTTTGATTTTAATGCTACCTTTTTCTAATTTAGCTAATCACTTCAAAGAAACTTATCCTGTCAGCATTGTAACTGTTCTCTTCACGAGTCAATGGTTCACTGCAATTTCTATTTTATCTGTCATACTACTATTTAGCAATCTTCCTTTAAAAGATACTTTCCAGTTTTGGTTAATCTTAAAAATCGGACAGAAAAAGTGGATGCTCTCCCAGTTTATTTATCTGATTATAGCGAGCTTAATCGCTTCGATTTACCAAATCATCAGCATTTTAATCACTTTTCTCCCTACACTACACCTTTCAAATCATTGGGGACGTCTCCTACCTTCCCTAGCTCAAGGACGCATTTCATTTCCGGAAGGTGTTGATAGCATGACGCATCTACGCTCCATTATACTGCAATATTATTCTCCCTATGGCGCTTTTTTTCAAATATTCTTATTGTTATTCCTTATGTTCATATTGATTGGGGGAGTGATTTTCGTTTTCAATAGTTATTATTCTAATTTAGGAAATACCTTAGCCTGTGGATTAGTTATTGTAGAATTATTTATTACAGAAGCTTCACGTTTCTGGATTAAATTTTTATCTCCTTTAACTTGGCTAGACTTCCATTATATTAAATACGAAGCCCATTCTGGCTTACTATCCCTACCAGAAATAATTACTCGTATCCTACTTTTATACCTTTTGCTCACCATAATCCTAGTTGTTATGAAAAAAATAAGGAGACAATAGATATGACAGACTTACATTTAAAATCTATTCGTAAAAACTATAAATACAATGTAATTTTTGAAGACCTTTCCTTTGAATTTTCCAGTGGAAATATATACGGAATTGTTGGATATAACGGTTCAGGAAAAACAGTTTTACTCAAGTGTTTAGCGGGATTAGAAGGTATAACTGAAGGAAAAATCGAATTAGATGGAAACATACTTGGAATAGATTTTCCCTTCTTACCAAATGTAGGTGTTATTATTGAGACTCCAGGATTTCTGGAAGGTTATTCTGGTTTTGATAACTTACATCAACTAGCTCTAATCAAAAATAAAATAGGAGAGAAAGAAATCATTCAGAGTATGATAGATGTAGGACTCAATCCTAGTTCTTCTAAAAAAGTAAAACACTACTCTTTAGGAATGAAACAAAAATTAGCTCTAGCACAGGCTTTTATGGAAAATCCAGATATATTACTCTTAGATGAACCAATGAACGGACTTGATAAGCAATCTGTTCAAAAAATTCGAGAAAAATTACTCCACCTAAAAGAAAAGGGGAAACTTATTATTCTAGCTTCTCATATAGAGCAAGATATCGAATGTCTCTGTGATGAAGTTCTATACTTGGGATAAGAATGATTTATTACAGAGACAACACTCCTCATAAAATAGCAATTTTATACAAAAAGACCAACTATACCTGAATTATATTAGTTGGTTTATTTTTCATTCAAAAAAACCACTGCCTCCCCCAGATAAGCCTGAGGAAAGCAGTGATTCTTATTTTAGGAGTTAGGAATGAATACACGAAATCAATTGATCTTATGATTTTTTGTTTTTCAAGAATTCATCGTATTGTTTTTGCATTTCGTTCAATACTTTTTCGTAGGCACCTTCAGATTTCAATTTTTCCATCAATTCTGGAATCGCTTTATCTGGGTCTACAGTACCAGTGTTGATAGCTGTATCAAATTGTTGCATTGTGTTAGCGATAGCTGAGATTTCAGATTTCACATTGTCAGTATTAAAGATAAATCCAAGCGCTGGAGATTCTTTAGCTTCTGCCAATTCTTTCTTAGAATTTTCGATTTGTTGGTCTGTAACGTTTTCGTTGATATAAAGAATCCAGTTGTTACCAGTGTTCCATCCACCCATGTGAGTGTTTCCATTATAAGCATCAAGAACGCGAACACGGTTTTCTTTACCTTCAATTTTTTCCCAGTTCTTGCCTTCTGGACCGTAAACAAGACCGTTCAAAAGTTCTGGGTTCGTATTCAAGAGGTTCAAGATTTCCATTGATTTTTCTTTGTTCTTAGAGTTGTTTGAGATGACAAAGTTAGCAACTTGGGTTGTTTGGTTTTTCTTGATGAAGTTAGTGATTGGTTTGATTTGGATATCTTTGTTGGCAACACGTGAAAGCAAGCTGTTACCGTAGTCAGCTGGTCCTACTGTTTCTTCACGAACGAACCAAGTATCTTGTTGAATGTCAAATGAAGTATCGCTTGTTGCGACATCTTTTGGAATGTAGCCTGCTTCATAGAATTTGTGAAGAGTCTTCAAGTGTTCTTTGAAACGAGGCACTTCGTAACGGTTTACAACTTTAGTAGTATCACCTTCAAGGTCAATAACGAATGGAAGCCCGTTTGCTACTGGGTAGTCAAAGTTATCAGATGGGATGAAAACTTTACCAATGGCAAATGGTACTACGTCTGGAGCTTTTTCTTTGATTTGTTTCAAGACTGGCTCAAGAGTTTCGTAAGAAGTAACACCTGAAATATCGATACCATATTTGGCAAGGAGAGTTCCGTTGAAGGCAAAGTTTTGAGATGATGCAACGTTGGCTGCAACTGGAACAGCGTAAATCTTACCATTTACAGTATTACCCTTGATGTAAGCTGGGTCAAGTGCCTTGTAAAGGTCTTTACCTTCTTTTTTGTACAATTCTGTCAAGTCAGCGTAAGCACCTTTTTGAGCATTTACAATATAGTTATCTGCAAAGGCAATATCATAGTTTTCACCAGATGATGTGATAACTGACATTTTCTTACCATAGTCACCCCAGCCAAGGTATTGGATATCCAATTTGGCACCAACTTTTTCTTCGATGATTTTGTTGGCATTTGTTAACAATTCATCCAAGTTGTCTGGTTTGTCACCGATTTGGTACATTTTGATAACAGGTTTGTCACCTGAATCAGCAGCTTTTTTGCTGTTACCTGTCAAGTTTCCACAAGCAGCAAGACCTGCAGCCAAAGCGACTACACTAGCAGATGCAAAAGCATATTTTTTCCAGTTTTTCATGATAAAAACTCCTTTTTTTATTTTTAAACTTATAAACAATGTAATGATCTTATACTCAATGAAAATCAAA
>NZ_VMML01000088.1:6248-8710 GCF_013277175.1 Streptococcus sp. 3167
CTGACGAAGTCAGTAACATCTATACGGCAAGGCGACGTTGACGCGGTTTGAAGAGATTTTCGAAGAGTATTAACTTCACGCAAGGGAAGTTTGGAACTGAGAAATGTTCTTTCTCAATAAGCACTATTCTTTCACACCACCGATAGTCAAACCTTTTACAAAGTAGCGTTGGAAGAATGGATACAAAATCGCGATTGGAAGGGTTGCAACCACAACCATGGCCATACGACCTGTTTCTTTCGGTAGAGCAACTCCCAGTTGACCAGTCAAGCCGACCGCTTTGGCAATGTAGTCCATATTTTGCTGGATTTGCATGAGCAAATATTGCAATGGATACAAGTTGTCACTCTTGATGTAAAGAAGGGCGTTGAACCAGTCATTCCAGAAACCAAGAGCTGTCAAAAGCGTGATGGTTGCGATACCTGGTAGTGATAATGGTAAACAGATTTGGAAGAAAATCCGGGCCTCACTAGCACCATCGATACGAGCCGATTCGAGAATGGCTTCTGGAATGGTCTTCTTGAAGAAGGAACGCATCAAGATGATATTGAATGGTGAGAGAAGCATTGGAACAATCAAGGCCCAAACAGTGTCACCAAGCTGAAGCACACGGGTCACCATGATATAACCTGGTACCAAACCAGCGTTGAACAACATACTGAGCAGAACGAAGATGGTAAAGAATCTGCGATACTTAAAGGTTGTCCGTGAAATAGCGTAGGCATAGGTTGTTGTGATAAAGACATTTGTAAATGTCCCAACTACGGTTACAAAGACAGAAATGAAGAGGGCCTGTAAGATTTTATCCTTAAACTGTGCCAAGAACTCAAAACCGTCTAATCCAAATTGGGATGGGAAGAAGCTGTAGCCGTATTGGAGGAGGCTTTTCTCGTCCGTCACTGAAATAATGATAACGAATACGAAGGGTAGGATACAAGAGAGGGCAATCAAACCCGAAATGATACTGAAGAAGATATCTGCTTTCTTACTGAAGGAGTGAATGCCGACATTATCAATTTTTTCTTTTTTAATTTTCTTTTCTGCCATATTCTCCTCCTTTCTAGAACAAGGCTGAGTTTGGATCAACTCGTCTTGCCAGTAAGTTTGATAGAACCACCAGAATCAAGCCGACTACTGATTGGTAGAGACCTGCCGCTGAAGCCATCCCTATATCCGCTGTCTGGGTCAAACCATTATATACATATACGTCCAAGACGTTGGTTACGTTATAAAGCTGACCAGCATTGTGAGGGATTTGGTAGAAAAGACCGAAGTCTGCACGGAAGATATTTCCGACTGCAAGGATGGTCAATACAGTTACCAATGGTGTCAACTGCGGAATGGTTACATTGCGAATCCGTTGCCATTTGCTGGCTCCGTCCACTGTCGCTGCTTCGTAGTAGGTTGGATCAATTCCCATAATCGTCGCATAGTACATGACACTGCTATATCCAAAACCTTTCCAAATACCTAGGAAAAGTAGGAGATAGGGCCAAATTCCCAAATCAGCGTAGAAATTGACTTCTTTTAGACCAAGACTTTCCAATAGATGATTGAACACCCCTTTATCAATGTTTAGGAAGGCATCTGTAAAGAAACTGATGATAACCCAAGACAAGAAGTAAGGGAACAACATAGAAGTTTGGAAAATCTTCACCATTCTCTTAGAACGGAGTTCACTGAGAATAATGGCAATCCCTACAGATACAACTAAACCTAGAAAGATAAAGCCAAGATTGTAGAGGACCGTATTTCGTGTGATAATAAAGGCGTCTCTTGAACTAAATAAGAATCTGAAATTATCGAGTCCGACCCATTTACTATTTATGATACTATCTATGAAACCATTACTGGTCATGTGGTAGTCTTTGAAGGCAACCACGTTCCCAAATACTGGAATGTAAAAGAATAGAATCAACCAGAGTGCCCCTGGCAAAACCATCAAGAGAAAGATCCAGTTATCTCTCAAGGTTTTTGAAAACTTATTCATAATTTCCTCCCTTTTTATTTTGATATCCGTCTAAAAATTCCTTTTTAGACTTTTGATAACGATTACATTATTAGTATACTCCTATTTGCAGATTAGGTTAAACTCCTAATTATAGAAAAAACTCCACAAATTATGTAGCAGATTTAAAACTTTATCACCACTATCAAACAAATGTCCTAAATCAATTGTTTATTTTATCTCTATTGTAACCGCCCAATAACGAAGTATATTGAAAAATCTCCAGACTAGAGAGTAACCGCCCAATAACGAAGTATATTGAAAAATCTCCAGACTAGAGAACTCACGGATAGTTCCTAATCTGGAGATTTCTTATTTGCACTTTTCTTGTACAACTTTAGTCCATGGTAAATAAGCCTCTAAAACCTCTTTGTTTACGAGAGTTTCCTCGTTTGGAAGACATTCTAGAAGATAGGATAGATATTTTTCACTATTTAGTTGATGACGTTTAGCT
>NZ_VMML01000089.1:0-2316 GCF_013277175.1 Streptococcus sp. 3167
CTGGAGAAGGAGGTGATAAAGTCCATCGTTAATCGGAGATGGACTAGAATGCTTTTTTGGCATAAATGAACAATTTTATTTTTCAGAATATATCAAATATAACAAATAACTCTTAAAATTCAGAAAATTCTATTGACAGAACTTGAAAAAGGGTCTATAATGAATAAAAAACAAAGGAGAATGCTATGAAAACAAGAAAAGTATTGGCTCTTGTGGGAGTAACTTTATTAGCAGCTGGTGTTTTAGCTGCTTGTTCTGGGGGTTCAGGCGCTCAAGGTGAAAAGACCTTTGCGTTTACCTACGAAACACATCCAGATAATCTCAACTATTTGACAACTGGTAAGGCAGCAACTTCTGAGATTACTAGTAATGTGATTGATGGATTGCTTGAAAATGATAAATACGGGAACCTTGTTCCTTCATTGGCAGAAGACTGGTCAGTTTCTAAGGATGGCTTGACTTATACTTATAAGATTCGTCAGGACGCCAAGTGGTATACATCTGAGGGAGAAGAGTACGCTCCTGTTAAGGCTCAGGACTTTGTGACAGGTCTTAAATATGCAACAGATAAGAAAGCGGATGCTCTTTACTTGGTACAGGATTCAATCAAAGGTCTGGATGCCTATGCAAAAGGTGAAATCACAGACTTTGCTCAAGTTGGGATTAAAGCCCTTGACGATCAGACAGTTCAATACACCTTGAACAAACCTGAAACTTTTTGGAATTCTAAAACAACTATGGGTGTGCTTGCGCCAGTCAATGAAGAGTTTTTGAATTCAAAAGGGGATGATTTTGCCAAAGCTACGGATCCAAGTAGTCTCTTGTATAATGGACCTTATTTGTTGAAATCCATTGTGACAAAATCCTCTGTTGAATTTGCGAAAAATCCGAACTACTGGGATAAGGACAATGTGCATATTGACAAGGTCAAATTGTCATTCTGGGATGGTCAAGATACTAGCAAACCTGCAGAAAACTTTAAAGATGGTAGCCTTACAGCAGCTCGTCTCTATCCAACAAGTGCAAGTTTCGCAGAGCTTGAGAAGAGTATGAAGGACAATATTGTCTATACTCAACAAGACTCTATTACGTATCTAGTTGGTACAAATATTGACCGTCAGTCCTATAAATACACATCTAAGACCAGCGACGAACAAAAGGCATCGACTAAAAAGGCTCTCTTAAACAAGGATTTCCGTCAGGCTATTGCATTTGGATTTGACCGTACAGCCTATGCCTCTCAGTTGAATGGACAAACTGGAGCAAGTAAAATCTTGCGTAATCTCTTTGTGCCACCAACATTTGTTCAAGCAGATGGTAAAAACTTTGGCGATATGGTCAAAGAGAAATTGGTCACTTATGGGGATGAATGGAAGGATGTTAATCTTGCAGATTCTCAGGATGGTCTTTACAATCCAGAAAAAGCCAAGGCTGAATTTGCTAAAGCTAAATCAGCCTTGCAAGCAGAAGGTGTGACATTCCCAATTCATTTGGATATGCCAGTTGACCAAACAGCAACTACAAAAGTTCAGCGCGTCCAATCTATGAAACAATCCTTGGAAGCAACTTTAGGAGCGGATAATGTAGTCATTGATATTCAACAACTACAAAAAGACGAAGTAAACAATATTACATATTTTGCTGAAAATGCTGCTGGCGAAGACTGGGATTTATCAGATAATGTCGGTTGGGGTCCAGACTTTGCCGATCCATCAACCTACCTTGATATCATCAAACCATCTGTAGGAGAAAGTACTAAAACATATTTAGGGTTTGACTCAGGGGAAGATAATGTAGCTGCTAAAAAAGTAGGTCTATATGACTACGAAAAATTGGTTACTGAAGCTGGTGATGAGACTACAGATGTTGCTAAACGATATGATAAATACGCAGCAGCCCAAGCTTGGTTGACAGATAGTGCCTTGATTATTCCAACTACATCTCGTACAGGGCGTCCAATCTTGTCTAAGATGGTACCATTTACAATACCATTTGCATTGTCAGGAAATAAAGGTACAAGCGACCCAGTCTTGTATAAATACTTGGAACTTCAAGACAAGGCAGTTACTGCAGATGAATACCAAAAAGCTCAAGAAAAATGGATGAAAGAAAAAGCAGAATCCAATAAAAAAGCGCAAGAAGAACTTGCCAAACATGTCAAATAAAACAAAAAGAGACTGAGTCAAAAGTCCTAAAAATAAGAAAAACGCATAGTATCAAGGTACAATTCTGAACTGCACCCCAAAAGTTAGACAGACAAAATCTAACTTTTGGGGTATTTTTATTATGAAATTAACTTATGATGATAAAGTTCAG
>NZ_VMML01000009.1:0-16205 GCF_013277175.1 Streptococcus sp. 3167
TTAAGTTAGGAGTTCCTAAATGGATAGCAGATAAGGTATCTGGCTGGGGCGACCATTATCAATTAGTAGCTCAGAAGTCGGTACTTAAACGTGCTATATCAAAACCAGTCCTTGAACAACGAGGACTGGTTTCGTGTTTGGATTATTACCTTGAACGACATGCGTTAAAAGTTAGTTGAACCGCCGTATGCCGAACGGCACGTACGGTGGTGTGAGAGGGGCTAGAGATTATCCCCTACTCGATTATTTAGAGGACAAAAAAGAGGCAAAACTTTTTAAAAAATCTTTTTCATAACTTTATCCAGTACATTGATTGCTTCATCTTTCATGTTCTTTGTGACGTGGGTGTAGATGTAAGTAGTGACTTCAGAGTCGGAATGACCAACCCCGTCCGTGATTGTTTTTAAAGGAATTTTATTTTCTGCTAAGATGCTAATAGTGGTGTGTCTGAAGATGTGAGGGGACAGATGTTTGGGAATTGGTTTTTTAAGGCGTTCGTTTGCTCGCTGGAGAGACTTGCTCAAGACGGAACTATGAACTGGTTTTCCTGTATTGGTAACAAAAATACGGTCGCTTTTGTGCCAATTCTTATCGGTTGTTTCTCTTAGACGATTTATAGTAGATTGAAATAAGATACGAACAGCTTGATTAGGGAAATCAAATTAATTTCTAGAAATATTTTAGCATCCACGGTGTACTATTATAGTTTCAATTTGCTATAGTTCAATCATTCTATCAAGAATATTGAATATATAAAGGCACGTAATATTAAAACTTCTTCTGATATCGAATTAGGGTCCGATGTTGATGGCGATAAATCAGACAATCTACCAGTCGACATTAAGATACTGGGACAACACATTGAAGTGTATTCCGTACCTAAGAAACAATCATAAAACTCAAAACCTTGTTACCGAGGCTTTTTTATTATGTGATTTTCAGTAGCCAGACTTATTCTATCTAATACAAGTAAAGCTAAGTATTTAAGATTTAGCAGATGATGAAGAAAAGAAAGGATGGCCTAAATATTTTAACAGATTTACGAGGCTAATCATGGTATAATATAGGGTGATGAAAAATTCCAACGAGGCTGAGATGAAATTACTTTATACTGATATTCGGACTTCTTTGACAGAAATTCTAACAAGAGAGGCAGAAGAGCTAGTTGCAGCTGGCAAGCGGGTCTTCTACATTGCCCCCAACTCTCTTTCTTTTGAAAAGGAACGCGCCGTGCTGGAATGCTTGTCCCAGCAGGCTTCTTTTTCGATTACCGTTACGCGCTTTGCTCAAATGGCTCGTTATCTGGTCTTGAATGATTTACCAGCTAAAACTACTCTTGATGATATCGGTCTTGGGTTGGCCTTTTACAAATGCCTTGCCGAACTCGATCCCAAGGACTTGCGTGTTTATGGCGCTATTAAGCAGGATCCTCAATTGATCCAGCAGTTAATTGAGCTTTACCATGAGATGACCAAATCTCAGATGAGTTTTTTGGACTTGGAGAATTTAACAGATGAGGATAAGAGGGCGGATTTACTCTTGATTTTTGAGAAAGTAACAGCCTATCTTAATCAAGGTCAGTTAGCCCAGGGAAGTCAGTTGTCCCATTTGATTGAGGCTATTGAGAATGACAAGGTAAGTAGTGATTTTAATCGAATCGCCTTGGTCATTGACGGCTTTACTCGTTTTTCTGCTGAGGAAGAGCGGGTTGTGGACTTACTTCACGGCAAAGGTGTTGAGATTGTTATCGGGGCTTATGCTAGTAAGAAAGCCTATACCAGTCCTTTTAGCGAGGGCAATCTCTACCAAGCCAGCGTAAAATTTCTCCATCATCTGGCTTCTAAATACCAAATGCCTGCTCAGGACTATTCTCAAACTCATGAGAAGATGGATAGCTTTGACAAGGCCTCTCGTTTGTTGGAGTCTTCTTATGACTTTTCAGAACTCGCTTTGGATGTCGATGAGAAAGACCGTGAAAACTTACAAATCTGGTCTTGTTTGACACAAAAGGAGGAGTTGGAACTAGTAGCCCGTAGCATTCGTCAGAAATTACATGAGAACTCAGACCTGAGCTACAAACATTTTCGTATTCTCTTGGGGGATGTAGCTTCTTATCAATTATCTCTAAAAACGATTTTTGACCAGTATCAGATTCCTTTCTATCTTGGTAGAAGCGAATCCATGGCGCACCACCCTTTAACTCAGTTTGTCGAGTCTATTTTGGCTTTGAAACGCTATCGTTTCCGTCAGGAGGATTTGATTAATCTTCTCAGAACAGGTTTGTATACCGACCTTAGTCAGGCTGATATTGATGCTTTTGAGCAATATATCCGCTATCTTGGTATCAATGGCTTGCCAGCCTTTCAGCAAACCTTTACCAAATCCCACCATGGAAAATTTAATCTGGAACGTTTAAATGTTCTTCGTCTGCGTATTTTAACACCTCTTGAAACCCTCTTTGCCAGTCGAAAACAAAAGGCTGAAAATCTCTTGCAAAAGTGGAATTCTTTTCTAAAAGAAGGAGAGGTGACCAAGCAGTTACAAGATTTGACAACCACTTTGGAAGCTGTAGAACAGGAAAGACAAGCCGAAGTTTGGAAGGCTTTCTGCCATGTTTTAGAACAATTTGCGACTGTTTTTGCTGGTTCACAGGTTAGTCTGGAAGACTTCCTAGCCTTGCTCCATTCTGGAATGAGTTTGTCCCAATACCGTACCATTCCAGCAACAGTGGACACTGTTCTGGTGCAGAGTTACGATTTGATTGCACCATTGACTGCTGACTTTGTCTATGCTATTGGACTAACTCAGGACAATTTACCAAAAATTTCTCAAAACACCAGTCTTCTGACAGATGAAGAAAGGCAAAACCTAAACCAAGCGACCGAAGAAGGCGTTCAATTACTGATTGCCAGCAGTGAAAATCTCAAGAAAAATCGCTACACTATGCTTTCCTTGGTCAATTCTGCTCGTAAGCAGTTGTTCTTGTCGGCTCCAAGCCTTTTTAACGAAAGTGAAAGTAAGGAATCTGCCTATCTTCAAGAGTTGATCCATTTTGGATTTAGGCGTAGAGAGAAGAGGATGAATCACAAAGGACTGTCTAAGGAGGATATGGGGTCCTATCACAGTCTTTTGTCTAGTCTGGTTGCCTATCACCAGCAGGGTGAGACGAGTGATAGGGAGCAAGATTTGACCTTTGTCAAGGTTCTGGCGCGTATCATGGGTAAAAAACTAGACCAAAGAGGCCTTGCAAATCCTGCCCTTCCAACAAGTCCAAGCAGCAAGACCTTGACCAAGGATACCTTGCAGGCTCTCTATCCTGCTGATCAGGAGTTTTACCTGTCTACCTCTGGTTTGACGGAGTTTTATCGCAATGAATACAGTTATTTTCTTCGCTACGTTTTAGGCTTGCAAGAAGAATTACGCCTGCGTCCTGATGCCCGCAGTCACGGAAATTTCTTGCACCGCATTTTTGAACGTGCCTTGCAGTTGCCTGACGAAGATTCCTTTGACCAACGTTTGGAACAGGCTATCCAAGAAACCAGTCAGGAACGGGAATTTGAGGCTATTTATCAGGAAAGTTTGGAAGCCCAGTTTACAAAGGAAGTTTTGCTTGATGTGGCACGGACGACTGGCCACATTCTCCATCACAATCCAGCTATTGAAACCATCAAAGAAGAGGCGAATTTCGGTGGGAAAGAGCAGGCCTTTATTCAATTGGACAATGGACGCAGTGTCTTTGTACGAGGCAAGGTTGACCGCATTGACCGATTGAAAGCTGATGGGGCGATAGGAGTAGTAGACTACAAGTCTAGTCTGACCCAGTTCCAATTTCCTCATTTCTTTAATGGTCTTAATTCCCAACTGCCAACCTACCTAGCTGCCCTAAAAAGAGAGGGGGGGCAGAACTTTTTCGGTGCCATGTACTTGGAAATGGCTGAACCTGTTCAATCTCTGTTGACCGTTAAGAATTTGGCAGGTGCAGTAGTAGAAGCCAGCAAGTCTATGAAATACCAAGGTCTCTTTTTAGAAAAAGAAAGCAGTCATTTGGGTGAATTTTACAATAAAAACAAGTCTAATCAGCTGACAGATGAGGAATTCCAGCTCCTACTGGACTACAATGCCCATCTTTACAAGAAAGCAGCTGAGAAGATTTTAGAAGGCCAGTTCGCCATTAACCCTTATACTGAAAATGGCAGAAGTATTGCACCGTATGTTCAGCAACACCAAGCCATTACTGGATTTGAAGCCAATTACCACTTGGGCCAAGCCCGTTTCCTAGAAAAGTTGGACCTAGCTGACAGCAAGCGTCTGGTCGGAGAAAAACTCAAGCAAGCTTGGTTTGAAAAAATAAGAGAGGAGTTGAATCGATGAAGCCCATTCCCTTTTTAACTGATGAGGAAATTCAAAAACTGCAAGATGCAGAGGCGCACTCGAGCAAGGAACAGAAGAAAACTGCCGAGCAAATTGAAGCCATCTACACTTCTGGTCAAAATATCCTGGTCTCAGCATCGGCTGGTTCTGGGAAGACTTTTGTCATGGCCGAGCGTATTCTAGATCAATTGGCGCGTGGTGTGGAAATTTCTCAACTCTTTATCTCAACCTTTACAGTTAAGGCTGCCACAGAGCTTAAAGAACGTTTAGAGAAAAAAATCAGCCAACAAATCCAAGAAAGTATCGATGTTGACCTCAAACAACACTTGGGTCGTCAGTTGGCAGCCCTACCCAACGCAGCCATCGGAACCATGGACTCTTTCACACAAAAATTCCTTGGCAAACATGGCTATCTGATTGATATTGCACCTAATTTCCGTATTTTACAAAACCAAAGCGAGCAACTCCTTCTAAAAAATGAAGTCTTTTATGAGGTATTTGAAGCCCATTACCAAGGCAAACAGAAAGGGATCTTTAGTCATTTGCTGAAAAATTTTGCAGGGCGTGGCAAGGATGAACGGGGGCTACGCCAGCAAGTCTATAAAATTTATGACTTCCTCCAATCCACCAGTAATCCTCAAAAGTGGCTGAGTGAATCTTTCCTCAAAGGTTTTGAAGAGGTTGATTTTACCAATGAAAAAGAAAAACTGACTGAGCAAATCAAACAAGCCCTTTGGGATTTGGAAAGCTTTTTCCGTTATCATCTGGATAACGATGCCAAGGAGTTTGCAAAGGCTGCCTATTTAGAAAATGTTCAGTTGATTCTGGATGAAATTGGCTCCTTAAATCAAGAGTCCGATAGTAAGGCTTTTCAATCAGTGCTTGCGCGTGTTGTCGCAATTTCGAAAGAGAAAAACGGCCGAGCTCTGACCAATGCGAGTCGTAAGGCTGATTTGAAGCCACTGGCCGATGCCTACAACGAAGAGAGAAAGTCCCAGTTTGCTAAACTAGGACAACTGTCAGACCAGATAACGATTCTCGACTATCAAGAACGTTATCATGGAGACACTTGGAAACTAGCTAAAACCTTCCAAACCTTTATGAGCGATTTTGTGGAGGCTTATCGTCAGCGTAAACGTCAGGAAAATGCCTTTGAATTCGCTGATACCAGCCATTACACCATTGAGATTTTAGAGAAATTCCCGCAAGTCCGTGAAGCTTATCAGGAGCGTTTCCACGAAGTCATGGTCGATGAGTATCAGGATACCAACCATATTCAAGAACGAATGCTGGAATTGCTGTCTAATGGCCACAATCGCTTTATGGTGGGGGATATCAAGCAATCTATCTACCGTTTCCGTCAGGCAGACCCGCAGATTTTCAATGAAAAGTTCCAACGCTATGCGCAAAATCCAAAAGATGGCAAGCTCATTCTCCTCAAGGAAAATTTCCGTAGCAGTTCAGAAGTGCTGTCAGCAACCAATGATGTTTTTGAACGCCTTATGGACCAAGAGGTCGGCGAAATCAACTATGATAACATGCACCAACTTGTTTTTGCCAATACTAAGCTGACTCCTAATCCAGAAAACAAGGATGAATTTCTCCTCTACGACAAGGACGGCACAAGTGAGGAAGAAGAGAGTCAAACAGAAACGAAACTAACAGGCGAAATGCGCTTAGTTATCAAGGAGATTCTGAAACTTCATCAAGAAAAAGGTGTTGCCTTTAAAGAAATTGCCCTTCTGACCTCCAGCCGCAGTCGTAATGACCAGATTCTCCTTGCCCTGTCTGAGTACGGGATTCCTGTCAAAACTGACGGAGAGCAAAACAATTATCTCCAATCCCTAGAAGTGCAAGTCATGCTAGATACCCTTCGTGTCATTCACAATCCTCTGCAAGACTACGCCTTGGTTGCTCTTATGAAGTCTCCAATGTTTGGTTTTGATGAGGACGAGTTAGCACGCTTGTCCCTTCAGAAAGCAGAGGATAAAGTCCACGAAAATCTCTATGAGAAACTGGTCAATGCACAAAAAATGGCAAGTAGTCAAAAAGGCTTGATTCACACAGCTCTAGCTGAAAAACTAAATCAATTCATGGATACCTTGGATTCATGGCGCTTGTATGCCAAAACCCACTCCCTCTATGACTTGATTTGGAAGATTTACAACGACCGTTTTTACTACGATTATGTCGGGGCTTTGCCAAATGGTCCAGCTAGACAGGCCAATCTCTATGCCCTAGCACTGCGTGCTGATCAATTTGAAAAGAGCAATTTCAAGGGCTTATCTCGTTTTATTGGTATGATTAACCAAGTCTTAGAAGCCCAGCACGATCTTGCAAGCGTAGCTATCGCACCGCCAAAAGATGCAGTAGAGCTCATGACCATCCACAAGAGTAAAGGGCTGGAGTTTCCTTACGTCTTTATCCTCAATATGGATCAAGATTTCAACAAACAAGACAGCATGTCAGAAGTCATTCTCAGCCGAAAAAATGGACTAGGTGTTAAGTATATTGCCAAAATGGAAACAGGAGCAGTAGAAGCTCACTATCCTAAAACCATCAAACTCTCCATTCCTAGCCTGACTTATAGGCAGAATGAAGAGGAATTACAGCTGGCAAGCTATTCAGAGCAGATGCGTCTGCTGTATGTTGCCATGACGCGGGCTGAGAAAAAGCTCTATCTTGTCGGTAAAGCTTCTCGTGAAAAGCTGGAAGCCAAAGAATACCCTGTAGCTACAAATGGAAAACTAAATAGCACTACTAGACTGCAAGCAAGGAATTTCCAAGATTGGATTTGGGCTATCAGCAAAGTGTTTGCCAAAGACAATCTCAACTTTAGTTATCGTTTTATTGGCGAAGATCAGCTGACTAGAGAAGCTATCGGTCAGTTGGAAAATAAAAGTCCTCTCCAAGATAGCTCCCAAGCTGACAACCGCCAGTCAGAAACCATTAAGGAAGCTCTTGAAATGCTGAAAGAAGTGGAAGTCTATAATACTCTTCACCGCGCAGCTATTGAATTGCCAAGTGTTCAAACCCCAAGTCAAATCAAGAAATTCTACGAACCTGTTATGGATATGGAAGGTGTTGAGATTGCAAGTCAAGGCCAGTCAGTAGACAAGAAAATTAGTTTTGATTTACCAGATTTTTCAAGCAAAGAAAAGATAACAGGAGCTGAGATTGGTAGTGCTACCCACGAACTCATGCAGAGAATGGATCTCAGCCAGAGACCAACGCTTGCTAGCCTAACAGAAACACTCAAACAAGTTCAAACTAGCCAAGCTGTCAGAGACAAGATCAATCTTGATAAAATTCTTGCTTTCTTTGACACAGCACTCGGTCAGGAAATTATCGCTAATACCAACCATCTTTATCGCGAGCAACCTTTCTCCATGCTCAAACGAGACCAAAAGAGTCAGGAAGACTTTGTTGTCCGTGGAATCTTGGACGGCTATCTGCTTTATGAGGATAGAATCGTTCTGTTCGACTACAAGACAGACCGCTATGATGAACCAAGTCAACTCGTAGACCGCTATCGTGGTCAGTTAGCTCTATACGAAGAGGCTTTATCACGAGCCTATTCGATTGAAAATATTGAAAAATACTTGATTTTACTCGGTAAAGACGAGGTTCAAGTTGTAAAAGTATAATTTATACTCTTCGAAAATCTCTTCAAACCACGTCAGCTTCATCTGCAACCTCAAAACNNTTATCTACAACCTCAAAGCTGTGTTTTAAGCAGCCTGCGGCTAGCTTCCTAGTTTGCTCTTTGATTTTCATTGAATATTAGAAAGGAGACCTCATGACACTTCCAGTTAGAAAATCCCTGTATGATGCAGTTTTACAGGCTTCAAAAGCGGATACTTGGGAACAAGCTACCAAGGAATGGAATGAAGTTTCCTTGATTTTTAACGGTATTGGCCGTAGCAATTGTGTCTGTGGAAATGCCATCAAATACGCTTATGAACTCTTTAACGGTGTCACAGGCCAACGCCTCTTTCCAATTGGTAGCGACTGTGTTAGGCATTTTCATCGATTGACCCTTAACCAGCAATTGGAAGAGGAAGAAAAACTGCTTAGAAAGGTTGAAAATCTAACCAGAAAAGCTCAGAAAAAGGAAAAAATCAAGGTCAATAAAAGTGACTTTGACGAGCGACTTCTAAAATGGCTCTGGGAAAAAGGTGTTTTTAAACCCAATCGTGGCAATCAATTTGCACCTGAGAGAGATTACCATCTCTTCCTAGAAGTCTTTCAGGGAGGAAGTTGGACCAAGGCGAAGCCAAATAAAAAGGCCCGGATGGAAGAAGTCCTTGAAAAGTGTATCAAACCCTTTTTACTTGGGAAATCGGATGACCAACTATACCTTGTCAAGCTAGGCAAGGAGAAAATTGACTACGAACAAGAACTCCGTATCCAAGCAGAGAAAGAGCGCAAAAAGAGGGATAAAATCGCCAAGCAATATGCAGACAATCTAGTCCTAGCCATGGGCCCAGCGGAGCGTGCCTATCAGGATTACTTTGGCTTTACAGAGACCCTAACTCAAGAAGAACGCAAGTGGGAGAAAATTCTTTTTGGTAAAAATAGAGCAGAACGGGCTATCAAGGCCAAGCAATACCAAAAAGAGCTGGAAAAAGACCAGCGAATTGCAGCTCAGAATCCAATTGAAAGAAAGCAGAAGCAGACCTGGCTCCTCAATTCCTATTTCCGTGAGCTTCCTGAAGAAAAATCCCGCTTTGCTCGGCTCTTATTAGAATATCGAAAAAGTGGAGAAGTGCCTTTTTCAACTGAATATCTGTCAGATCATCTGCTCGACTTTTTCTATAAAATGAAAGCCTTTGAGTTTGAAATCTCACCAGAACAAGTCCGAGACTTTTTAAAAGAAAGCCTTCAGACAGAACATCTATCCTCAGCACAAGAAAGTTGGATAGAAGGAATTCTCCTCAACTGCATCAAACCATTTTTAGAACGATTAGTGATATGAGTAACACCTGCCGTGGAAATTTCATGGTAGGTTACATTTTATCCAAAAAATAATAGGGAATTGCAAAACTACTACTTGGTATTTTATATATAAAAAAAGTATGAAAACGCAACTCAATTTTAAGACTTTTTGCTAAATAAAGAGTATAATTAAAGTATGTTCCCTTTTTTATAGATAGTACACTAATATAAAAAAGTTAGGCTTACATATTTTTAAAATTTTATTTCAAGGAGGAATAATGGAAAAGTATTTTGGTGAAAAACAAGAACGTTTTTCATTTAGAAAATTATCAGTAGGACTTGTATCTGCAACGATTTCGAGTTTATTTTTTATGTCTGTATTAGCTAGTTCATCTGTGGCTGCTCAAGAGACTAAAGGTGTTCACTACAAATATGTGACAGAGTCAGAGCTATCATCAGAAGAAAAGAAGCAGCTTGTATATGATATTCCGACATACGTGGAGAATGATGATGAGACTTATTATCTTGTTTATAAGTTAAATTCTCAAAATCAACTGGGAGAATTGCCAAATACTGGAAGCAAGAATGAGATGCAAGCCTTAGTTGCTGGTGCTAGTTTAGCAGCTCTGGGGATTTTAGTTTTTGCTGTTTCCAAGAAAAAAGTTAAGAATAAAACGGTATTGCATTTAGTATTGGTTGCAGGGATAGGAAACGGTATTCTAGTATCAGCCCATGCTTTAGAAAATAATCTTTTACTGAATTACAATACGGACTATGAATTGACCTCTGGAGAAAAATTACCTCTTCCTAAAGAGATTTCAGGTTACACATATATTGGATATATCAAAGAGGGAAAAACGACTTCTGATTCTAAGGTAAGTAATCAAGAGAAATCAGTAGCCACTCCAATAGATCAACAAAAGGTAGATTATACGATTGCACCGAATTTTATAGAGAATCCATCAAAAATACAAGTGATTAACGGACAGTATGAGGCTGTTCCAGAATTTAGGGATGGACAAGTTGGAACTGTAGCTACAGAGTCCGCTGAAACTAAAGCTGATACATTATCTAGTGATATGAACTCAGAAGTGGAAAGTCACTCTACACCTCCAACCGTAGATTCTTCTCAGAACGGAGAGAATCTTGGAAAACAGAAAGAAGATGCAACTCCAGTCGAGAAGCCAAAAGAAGTAGAAGAAACAAACAAACCTGAAAAAGATGAGTCAAAAGACGAAACTTCAACAAAACCTGAAAATTCTGGTAATGCAACAACAGAGAATAGCCAAACAGTACCAACTGAATCTAATCAAGGTGATACAAATAAAGTTGGAGAGTCAAATAAACCAGAAAATAATGACTCCAAAAATGAAACTTCAGAAAAAACTGTAGAAGAAGTTCCAGTAAAACCAAATGAAGGCACTACAGAAGGAACCTCAAATCAAGGAGCAGAAAATCCAGTTCAATCTGCAGAAGAATCAACAACAAACTCAGGAGAAGATGCAACTCCTAAGTCAGGAGAAAAATCAGGAGAGACTAAAGAAGAATCTACAGACGCTTCAGAAGTTCATTCTGCAACTCCAGTCGAGAAGCCGAAAGAACAAGAACTAGAAAAAACTGTAGAAGAAGTTCCAGTAAAACCAAATGAAGGCACCACAGAAGGAACCTCAACTCAAGGAGCAGAAAATCCAGTTCAATCTGCAGAAGAATCAACAACGAATTCAGAGAAAGTATCACCAGATACATCTAACGAAAATACTGGGGAAGTGTCCAGTAATCCTAGTAATTCGACAACCTCAGTTGAAGAAACAAACAAACCTGAAAAAGATGCCTTGAATGCCGAGCTTGGTAAAGAATCTGGCACGAAAGAATCTGACAAGTATCAGAATGCAGACCAAGCTAAGCGTACTGCCTACGATCAAGCACTTGCGGCAGCGAAAACTGTAGCAGCTAAAGAAGGTGCAAGTCAAGCAGAGATTGATCAAGCTAAGAATAACTTAGTGGCAGCAGCGGCAGCCTTGAATGGACAAGGAACTGACAAAGAGCCATTACGAACAGCCGCAACAACAGATGCGACAGCTACCAAAGAGACAGCTAAGTATCAAAATGCAACAGCAGACAAGAAAGAAGCTTATGATGCAGCATTAGAAGCCGCTCAAAAAGTTCTAGCAAAAGCAGGAGCTACACAAGCAGAGGTGAATGCAGCTAAGCAAGCAGTAGAGGATGCAAAAGGTCAATTGGATGGAGTGGCAAGCGACAAGTCTGCCTTGAATGCCGAGCTTGGTAAAGAATCTGGCACGAAAGAATCTGACAAGTATCAGAATGCAGACCAAGCTAAGCGTACTGCCTACGATCAAGCACTTGCGGCAGCGAAAACTGTAGCAGCTAAAGAAGGTGCAAGTCAAGCAGAGATTGATCAAGCTAAGAATAACTTAGTGGCAGCAGCGGCAGCCTTGAATGGACAACCAATAAGTAAAGATGAGTCAAAAGACGAAACTTCAACAAAACCTGAAAATTCTGGTAATGCAACAACAGAAGAGAATGGGCAAACAGTACCAGACCAACCAAAAGGTAATTCACCAGAGGATGTTTCAACCGAATCAAACACAGCCAATTCAAATGGAAATGAAGAAATTAAACAAGAAAATGAAGTAGAACCTGATAAAAAAGTAGAAGTTCAAGAGAAAACAATAGAACTAAGAAGTGTTTCTGATGTGGAACTCTATAGTTATGAAGGCAATCAATCAAAGCAACATACAAGCTTAGATAAAGTACCAGATAATAAATCTGCTTATTTCATTAAGGTGAAGTCAGCTAAATTTAAAGATGTACTGCTTCCAGTTTCAAACATTGAGGACACTACAAAAGATGGCAAACCAGTCTATAAAATTACAGCTAGCTTGGAACACTTGAAGCAATCTTTAGACAATCAATACCAAGACAATTTTACTTATTATCTTCCAAAAGTTGTTCAAAACGATGGTCCTATCTACACATCTTTTAAAAAACTAGTAGCTGATATGAATAGTAGACCTAATGGAACTTTCACTTTGGGTGCAACAATGAATGCTCGTGAGGTTGAGTTGGATGAAAACCAAGAAAGTTATGTTACAAATAATTTCACAGGGACATTAATTGGTAGTCATCAGGGGAAACATTATGCTATCTATAATTTGAAAAAGCCATTATTTAATACATTAAATAGAGCTACTGTTAAGGATCTCACCTTAAAAGATGTTAATATTTCTGGTAAGAATCATGTCGCATCAGTTGCTAAGGAAGCCACAAATTCTTCAACTTTAGATAACGTTCACGCAAATGGAATCATTGCTGGTGAGCTAGGTATCGGAGGACTTGTCCAAAAAGTTGATAATTCTACCGTAAGAAATAGTAGCTTCACTGGAAGAATAACAAATACTTTTGTTACAACCTCTCAGTATGCAATTGGTGGTCTAGTCGGTCAATTGACCGGTGCTAATGCTGTAGTAGATCATTCTATCGCAACAGTAACTATTTCAAGTAATGCAGAACGTTCTAACCAAACCATTGGTGGAATTGCAGGTATCGTAGAAAATAATGCAACTGTAGCAAATAGTTATGCTGAAGGTGAAATAAATAATGCTAAACCATTCGCTAGAGTTGGTGGAGTTGCAGGTTCCCTATGGACGCAAGACGGCGGAGCAGATGATAATACCGGCCACTTGAATAACGTTCTCAGCGATATGAATATTACAAATGGGAATGCGATTTCTGGATACCATTTTGATGGTATGAAGCAGACAAAGGTATATAGTAATAAAGACAATAAGGTAGTTAATGTTCAAGCAGTTGGAGATGAGGTAATGTCAGTTGATTCCACTGTAGAACGTGGTACTGAGATTGAAAAAACAGCAGTTCAATCCAAGAAAGACCAGATTACTACAAAGAAAACTATAACCGTGGAAGATTTCACAAATTCTGCTAAACAGGATGTAGATTATACCAAGGCAGCTCATTATCAGGAGACAAGAAAAGTTACATATAAAAATATAGAAAAATTATTGCCTTTCTATAATAGAGACACCATTGTGAAGTATGGAAATCAATTATCAACTGATACTAACCTGTTTAAGAAAGAACTGTTATCTGTTGTCGCTATGAAAAATGAGGAAGTGGTTTCAGATATTACTTCAGATAAGCACTCTATCAATCACTTACTACTACATTACAAAGATGGAACATCTGAGAAAGTGAGCTTAACCTACCATCGTGATTTTGCAAATCTGGCTGAGTATACTATTGGAAGTACAGGTCTAGTATACACACCAAATGCTTTCCTAAAAGATTATACGTCTATAATAAACAGAGTTAAAAATGACTTAAATACAGTGCAGTATGATCCAACTACTCTTAAGAATTTGTTAGGAATCTCTGATAATGTTAAATTAACAGAACTCTATCTAGATGAGCAATTCGCTAAAACCAAAGAGCACTTGACTGAAACTCTTAAAAAATTACTTTCATCTGATGCTGCTGTTTCTGGAAATAATGATATAATTGACAATTACATTGTTGATAAAATCAAGCGAAACAAAGAAGCCTTGATGCTCGGATTAACCTATCTAGAACGCTGGTATGATTTCAAATTCGATAAGGCTAGCGCAAAAGATTTGCTTATGTTCCATATGGATTTCTTTGGTAAGGGAAATACCTCTCCTCTTGATACGATTATTGAACTAGGTAAATCTGGCTACAACAATCTCTTGGCTAAAAATAATGTGGTTACTTACAATGCCTTGTTAACGAATAATTACGGTACAAAAGACCTGTTTAGTTCTTTAGAAGGCTACCGTAAAGCATTTGCACCTACTCAAACTAACAATGACTGGTTTAAATCACAGACCAAGGCTTACATCGTTGAAGAAAAATCTAATATTCCAGAAGTAAAAGCTAATCAGGAAAAAGCAGGTACCAAGTACTCTATCGGTATCTATGATCGAATCACTAGCGAGAGCTGGAAATACCGTAACATGGTACTGCCTCTACTTACCTTGCCAGAAAAATCAGTATTTGTCATTTCAACTATCTCTAGCCTAGGCTTTGGTGCTTATGATCGTTACCGTAATATTGACCATAAAGCGGGCAAGGGTCTCAATGACTTTGTTGAAGAAAACGCGCGTGAAACTGCCAAACGTCAACGAGATCACTACGATTATTGGTATCGTATTCTAGATAAGGAAGGGCGTGAGAAGCTTTACCGAAATATCTTGCTTTATGATGCCTATAAATTTGGAACTGATAATACTGAAGGAAAGGCTACAACAGTAGCAGATTTTGATAATCCAAATCCTGCAATGAAACATTTCTTTGGACCTGTTGGAAATAAGGTTGGACATAATGGACACGGTGCTTATGCTACAGGGGATGCAGTATATTATATGGGCTATCGTATGTTGGATAAGGATGGAGCTATCACTTATACACATGAAATGACGCATGACTCAGATCAGGACATCTATCTTGGTGGCTATGGTCGAAGAAGTGGCTTGGGACCAGAGTTCTTTGCCAAAGGCTTATTACAAGCACCAGACCATCCAAATGACGCAACCATCACCATCAACTCGATCTTGAAACATTTAAAATCGGATAGTAAAGAAGGAGAACGATTACAAATACTCGATCCAACTACGAGATTTAAAGACGCGACAGATCTTCAAAAATATGTACATAACATGTTTGATGTTGTTTATATGTTGGAATATCTTGAAGGAAATTCAATTCTTAAATTGGATACGAATCAAAAACAACAACTTCTTAGAAAAGTTACAAATGAGTATCATCCAGATCCAGATGGAAATAGTGTCTATGCAACAAATGTAGTTAAAGATTTGGCATATGCAGAAGCTGAAAAATTACATTCATTTAATGATTTGATTGAGAATAATATTATTTCGTCTAGGGAATATGCCTCAGGTGAATACGAAAGAAATGGCTACTTCACTATTAAATTATTTGCGCCGATTTATGCAGCATTAAGTAATGATGACGGAACGCCAGGTGACCTGATGGGACGTCGTATGGCCTATGAACTATTAGCTGCTAAAGGATTTAAAGATGGTATGGTGCCATATATTTCAAATCAATTTGAACCCGATGCTAGGGCAAATAATAAAACGATTACCTCATATGGTAAGACTAAAGGATTGGTAACAGATAAATTAGTACTTCAAAAATTATTTAATGGTCAATACGACACTTGGAGTGATTTTAAAAAGGCCATGTATAAAGAGCGACAAGACAAATTCAGTCAATTGAATAAAGTTACCTTTAATGATACAACACAGCCATGGACGTCATTTGCAAGAAAAACCACTAATAGGATAGAGGATTTACAAAGTTTAATGGATATTGCTGTTCGTAAGGATGCAGAAGGTACCCATTGGTATAACTATAATCCAGAAACAGACAGTTCAGTTCATAAGTTGAAGAGAGCAATCTTTAAAGCTTATCTTGACCAAACTGATGATTTTAGAAGTTCAATTTTTGAAAATAAAAAATAGTGTTTACTATTAGGAAATAAAATTAAAGAAGGTGATTACGATTGTCATTATTTAAAAAAGAACGGTTTTCAATCCGAAAAATCTGTGGTATTGTTGGTTCGGTGTTACTCGGAAGTGTCTTGGTTGCACCGTAACCGTCCAATAACGAAGTATATTGAAAAATCTCCAGATTAGTGAACTCACGGATAGTTCCTAATCTGGAGATTTCTTATTTGCACTTTTCTTGTACAACTTTATTCCATGGTAAATAAGCCTCTAAAACCTCTTTGTTTACGAGAGTTTCCTCGTTTGGAAGACATTCTAGAAGATAGGATAGATATTTTTCACTATTTAGTTGATGACGTTTAGCTGTTTCCA
>NZ_VMML01000090.1:0-15542 GCF_013277175.1 Streptococcus sp. 3167
AAACTTCCCATAATGTTTCTTATGTGCTTCAAGTATATAAAAAGGCGTAAAAATACGCCTATAGATAATGGGGTTGAAATAGGTTTATTGTTGATGAGATTGTAGATAATTCAATTTTTTACTTCCAATCGAATACTTAAAACCTCCACCTTTTCTGCCTGTAATTGTTCATCATAAAATTCAATATCTTCAGGATTTTCCCCTTGGCAACCTCGGTAGAAATATTCTTCCGCTCGATCAGGATTCAAAAATCGACAAGCACAAACAAAACAGTCTCCATCATCATTTATTGAGATAATATAGTAGATTGAAATAAGATGTAAACAAATCGATTAGGAAAGTTAAATTAGTTTCTAGAAATTTTTAGCAGATGTAGTGTACTATTCTAGTCTCAATTTACTATGGCTTCAAATATATCTTTCGAAAAAATATTTACAGATGTGTAATTTTGAAGCTTGCAAAAGTTAGTAAACTTGTAGATTTCGATTTGAAGTAACTTGTTTTCTTGCCCGATATTGTTTTTGAAATTGAATTTTTCCATAGTGACTCCTTAATTTTCTTCTACACGTCTGATGATAAATCTAATTCGCAAAAGAGTCAAGAGGATTTTTCGAAAAATAAATAGCGACCGAAATCGCTATTTTAAGGGTTATAGGTATTTGATGGCTTAGACTGCTGTGTGACTGTTTGCCCTCAGGCAATCTTTCTTCTATATTAGTATTAGTAAAGGTCTAAATAATTATCAATTTCCCATTGTGAAACGAAGGTTGCATAACTTGCCCATTCGATTCGCTTGGCTTCAAGGAAACTAGTATAGATATGTTCTCCAAGAGCCGCTCTGACAACCTCATCTTCTGTCAAAGCTTTCAAAGCGTTGTGAAGAGTTGATGGAAGGTCTGTAATACCAGCTTCCTTACGCTCTTCTGCTGTCATGATGTAAATATTTTCTTCAATAGGAGCTGGTGCTTCGATTTTATTTTCAATACCATGCAAACCAACTTCCAATAGAACTGCCATAGCGATGTATGGGTTTGCCATCGGATCCACTGAACGCAACTCAAGACGAGTTCCCATACCGCGTGAAGCAGGTACGCGCACAAGTGGCGAACGGTTACGACCAGCCCAAGCAATGTAAACAGGCGCTTCATAACCTGGAACCAAACGTTTGTATGAGTTAACCGTTGGGTTCATGATGGCAGTATAGTTGTAGGCATGTTTGATCAAACCACCGAGGAAATGGTAGGCCGTTTCTGACAACTGCATTCCTTTTGGATCATTTGGATCAAAGAAGGCATTGTTTCCTTCTGCATCAAACAAGGACATATTACAGTGCATACCTGATCCGGCAATACCAAATTTTGGTTTGGCCATAAAGGTTGCGTAAAGCCCATGTTTGCGAGCAATGGTTTTAACAACAAGTTTAAAGATTTGAATCTTATCACAAGCACGGAGAACTTCATCGTACTTGAAGTCAATCTCATGTTGTCCAACCGCAACCTCGTGGTGACTGGCTTCTACTTCAAATCCCATTTTGGTCAAGACATTCACAATCTCACGACGTGTGTTGTCCGCAAGATCAGTAGGTGCCAAATCAAAGTAGCCACCCTTGTCATTCACCTCAAGTGTTGGGTCTCCATTTTCATCCAGTTTAAATAAGAAGAATTCTGGCTCTGGTCCAAGATTGAAGGATTTGAATCCTACTTCTTCCATGTGACGAAGAGCACGTTTCAAATTGCCACGAGGGTCACCTGCAAATGGTTCACCTTCTGTTGTATAGACATCACAGATCAAACCTGCAACACTTCCATTTTCATCTCCCCACGGGAAGACTGTCCATGTATCCAAATCAGGGTACAAGTACATATCCGACTCATTGATACGTACAAAACCTTCAATAGAAGATCCATCAAACATAGCCTTGTTTGACAAGACTTTATCTAACTGTTCATCTGTAGCAGGAATTTCGACGTTTTTCATGGTTCCCAAAATATCTGAGAACATGAGACGGATAAAGGTAACATTTTTTTCCTTGACTTCACGACGAATATCTGCAGCTGTGATTGGCATGAGTTTTCTCCTTAAATGTATGACTACTTGCGGTTGCCTAACCGCGACCAAAAGGTGACCGTACTGAAGCAAAGCGACCCTGTTGGAGGAGTTCATTGTGAAGTGCACGACGTACTTCAGTCTGACTAACCGCTTTCTTGGATTTCGCTTCACGTTCAGCATATTTTTTCTTAATGGCAGCGATATTATAACCTTCAGAGATATAATCTTTGATTTCAAGCAGACGATCCATGTCATTCAAGGAATACATGCGACGGTTCCCTTCGTTTCGATCAGGCTTAATCAACTCTTGATCTTCATAATAACGAATCTGACGCGCCGATAGATCGGTCAACTTCATAACACTGCCGATAGGAAAAACAGCCATATTTCGGCGAAATTCTTTTTCCTTCATTTACAATTTCCTTCTTTCTGTCTATTATAGTCTAAAAAAAGACAAACGTCAATTGATAATGTTATAAAATGTAACATTATTTTTCTTTTTTCTCTAAAAAGAGCCGAATACGATCAATATCGTAATTTACGAGAATTGCGACAAAAACTCCCATGAAAGTTTCTGATACACGCGCAAACACGTACAAAATCGTTTCCCCACTCGGGATCGATAGTGTAATAATTAACATAGCTGCTACACCACCAATAACCCCTGCTTTGTTATTCATGGCTACATTTGTCATAATGGTTAACATGGTGCAGATTGGAACAACAACTAAGGTTACCCAAAAGGCTTCGTGGAAAAAACTATTTATTAGGAAGAAAACCAAGGCATAGAGGCCACCGATACTATTTCCTAGAATACGCGAAGTCCCAAAATGGACACTCTTATCAAAACTCTCCCTCAGGCTAAAAACGGCTGTCAAAGCACCAATTTGAAGACCTTTCCAACCAAAAAAGCCAAAAATCAAGAGAACTAGAAAAACAGCAATACCTGTTTTAAAGGTTCGCATACCAAGTTTGAACTGGGATTTATCGAATTTATATTTTTTAAAATAACTCATAATCTCAACTTTCTATTTCCATTTTATCATAAATCGGTGATTTTTATGAGGAATAGTTGAGAGGAAGCGTTTTTATTTTGAGCAAAAGAAAAGAGGAACTTTCACCCCTCTCTTCTTTGATTTGTTTATAAAATCTTATTTTTCTGTCAAGGCTGCAAGTCCTGGAAGAACTTTACCTTCGAGAAGTTCCATTGATGCTCCACCACCGCGTCACAAATACCTACACTAACACAAAAAGGTGACATAGCCACCTTTTTGTTAACGTTTCAGTTTTCTTCCTTTTCTACAAAATCAGGATTTTGTAGAGACTAACGGGCTGAAATTATTTTTCTGTAAGTGCAGCCAAACCTGGCAATACTTTACCTTCAAGAAGTTCCATTGATGCTCCACCACCAGTAGAGATCCATGAGAACTTGTCTGCACGACCAAGGTTGATTGCTGCGGCAGCTGAGTCACCACCACCGATGATTGATTTAACACCTGGTTGTTTCACGATAGCGTCCATCACACCGATTGTACCAGCTTGGAAGTCTGGGTTTTCAAATACACCCATAGGTCCGTTCCATACAACTGTTTTGGCACCAGTCAAAGCTTCGTCAAATTTAGCGATAGATTTTGGACCGATGTCAAGACCAAGGAAGCCTTCAGAAACTGCTTCACCTTCAGTGTCACGCACTTCAGTGTAACCAGCAAATGCGTTTGCTTCTTTTGAGTCAACTGGCAAGATCAATTTACCGTTTGCTTTTTCAAGAAGAGCTTTCGCAACATCCAATTTGTCTTCTTCTACAAGTGAGTTCCCGATTTCGATACCTTGTGCTTTATAGAATGTATAAGTCATACCACCACCGATAAGGACTTTATCAGCTTTTTCAAGCAAGTTTTCGATAACACCAATCTTGTCTGAAACTTTTGAACCACCAAGGATTGCTACGAATGGACGTTCTGGAGTTTCAACTGCTTCTTGGATGTAGGCAATTTCGTTTTCAAGAAGGAATCCAGCAACTGCTTTTTCAACGTTTGCTGAGATACCAACGTTAGATGCGTGTGCACGGTGAGCTGTACCGAATGCATCGTTTACGAAGATACCATCTCCAAGTGATGCCCAGTATTTACCAAGTTCAGGATCGTTTTTAGATTCTTTCTTGCCGTCAACATCTTCGTAACGAGTGTTTTCAACCAAGAGAACTTGTCCATCTTCAAGAGCGTTGATCGCTGCTTCCAATTCAGCACCACGAGTTACACCTGGGAACACAACATCTTGACCCAATTTTGCTGCCAAGTCAGCTGCTACAGGAGCAAGTGATTTACCAGCTTTATCAGCTTCTTCTTTCACACGTCCAAGGTGAGAGAAAAGAATTGCACGTCCACCTTGTTCGATGATGTACTTAATAGTTGGAAGAGCTGCTGTGATACGGTTGTCGTTAGTGATTACGCCATCTTTCAATGGTACGTTGAAGTCAACACGAACGAGGACTTTTTTACCTTTCAAGTCAACGTCTTTAACAGTAAGTTTTGCCATGTTACAAAAACCCCTTTATTTATTTTATTCGAAACTATTATATCACACTTTGGAAATATAAGGAAAGATTTCACAAGATTTTTCGATATTTAATCTTCATCTTCTTTTTTCTGTTTCAATGTCAATGCTAAACTAGCAAGACCAAGGCTTGCCAATCCTGCTATTAGGGCTTCATTGGCATCAGCAGTTCCTGTATTTGGCAATTGTTTGCCTGCTTCTTCTGATTTAACTGCTGTATTTTGGGCTGGTTTTTCTTGTGTAGGCGCTACTGCTGGTTCTGTTTTTACTTTTGTTCCAATTTCAACAATTTCTGGAATCGCCTCTTGGATGACTTCTGTTGAACGAAGACGACGCTGACCGTTTTCATCAACTTCAAAGACATGTCTCAACAGACCATCTCGTCCCTGTATGATGACTCGTTGTTCCCCAACTAGTATATCAGCATTTTCATGCTCTTGACGGTCAAAGGCAACCTTTTCCTCTTGAACTTCCAATTTAGGAGCCTTTTGTTGATCAGAAGCCGGTTGATTAGTAGTTTTTGGAAGGACTATGTTTTGTTGTTCTGGTTTAGTTGAGATAGTAACAAGGTCATTTGCACCATTAGATTCTACTCGTGGTTTCTCAGCAGATTCATAAACAAAGGCATAATGAGTAAAGTGTGGTGCTGTAAAGATAACATGACTATCCGTTTGTTCAAAAGCCAATTCCACTGCCTCTTTGCCTCCAGGTAAGAAGAATACTCTCTTCACTTTCTTATCTTTTTCAATTGGAATTTTCACAATAGAAGCGTAAGAAAGATCAACGTCTTGACCTTTTTCATCTAGACCTTCTATTTCAAAGACATGAGCATCTTCTCCAGCAAAGTATTTCTTCTCTTCAGCACTTGCTTGAACACGCTCTACTTTCAAGCCCTTGATGACAGTCTTCTCTTTATTTGAGAAGTGCACTTCAACACCTGTTTTACTATCAGAAAAGACTGCTGGCTTGTCTTCTTTCAATAAAGCAACCAGATCTTTCAAACTCTGTTTCGCTGTTGCAAGCTCTTCTGAACTCAAATCTACTTTTTCAACCAAGGCCTTGTTCTTTTCAAGAAGCGGAGCTAGGGCAGAACCTGAAGGATGGTTTGGTTTGGCAGCCAAGAGTTCTTGAGCCTCACCTGTTAAGCGATCGAGTTCTGTCTTTTCTTCCGTAAATTTCTCTTGACCATTCAGAGCTTTATGAGCTTCTGTCAATTTATTAAGTCGGTCATTAACCTGATCTTGGGTGCTAGTTTCATGGTCTTTCAACACTTGTTCGGCCGCTTCAATTGCTTTCAAGAAGGCTTCTTTTACTTCTGGTGAAGCAAAGTTATAGACCACCTTATTCTTAGCTGCTTCAACTTCTGCTAACTTTTGTTTGAGGTACTCATCGTTCAATGCGGCTTTTGGAGATACCAAAACATCAAAATTGACTTCATGACCTTGGTAACGAATCGTCAAGGTTTGACGACCAGTCTTTTGAGCATGGTAACCAGAAATTTCAACTCCCTCATCAGTAAAGGAATGTTCTTCCATGGTGTCATTGCTATAAGCCACTGCAAAGCGTCCTTCAGACAAGTCTAAGTTATCACCAACTAGGTAATCTTTTTTCGGTTCCTGACTTACTTTAATTCCCAAAATAGTTTTCGGACTTGCTTCATCTTGACTAGTAACAGTCACTGATAAATTCGCATTTACTGGTTGTCCCAAATATTGGAGAGTAAGATTTTGTTCTCCCTTATGATGCGTGTCAAATCCTGATACTGATACACCTGCGTGAGTTAGGCGAACGAGTTCGTCCTCAGCTCCACCTTCATACCGAACTCGAAGAACACCACCTCTAAGGTCCAAATCCTCCCCTTCGGCGTAGCTTGTTTTCTTAGGTCCTGTTTCTAGGCTGACTGACTTGATTTTTCTGTCATCTTTTGGAACGGAAACTGCTAGGACATTACTAATTTCCTTGCCTGGAAACTGGGTACGATAGTACAGAAGACCAGATTGATTTGTCAAATCCAATGGTGCACTTGCTAGGTCTCCTCCAACTTCGCTCTTCAAGGTTGCAAGCGGAGTTTGAGAATTTGGATTGTCATAAACGGTAATGGTTGCTCCAGCTGGTACATCCGCAAAACCAACCTGTACCTTGTTATTGCCTAGAGAACGGGCTGCAGCCTTGGCCATCGGAATATTGACACTCTCAGTATCAAGCTTTTCATACATTTTCCAGTTATAGATACGAATAGCCTTCCATGGAGTTCCATTGTCAGAAGTGACAACATTTAAGCGCCAATCTTGAGCTGTGATAGGTTTATCAAGGGTAATATCTGTAACATGAGCTTTATTGCCACGGACTTCCTTAGCCAACTTCCATTGACCATCCGCATCTTTATAATAGAGGTCAAAGTCTTTGGTGTTCATCAAACCATCGTTGACAGATTCTCCACCAGCTCCAGCATGATCCATGACCCATCTCACAACACGGCGTGGTTGTGTCAAACGAATATCAACGCTACCACTTAATTGAGAAGAAGACCATTTGTCAGATAGACTGGTGATGGTCCCATTCAACATACCTTCGATACCTTCTCCACCTTCTGTATCTGGGAAGGTACTTCCGATAACAGTAGCCCCTGGAACGATGTTTTCTGCTAGAGGTCTTGGAAGACTTGTGTCTTGGACAGTCATCCCCCACTCAAAGTTTGTAGTTGCTGCTTCAGAACGAAGGCCATTCTTACCAACTGCAACAACCTTCAACTCCTGACTAGTACCAGTCGCACTAGCTGAGCGGCTAACTTTTGGTAGGTAGATCGTAGTTGCAGATGAACCTGTCAATAGGCGCCAAGCATCGCCATCCTTTTCATAGACTTCATAGAAATCAGCATCTTTATGACCAGTAAATTGTACAACTGCTTCCGCTTCTTGGGCATTTTTAAGGACTTGTTTGGCTACAGCTACTGTGGTTGGTGCCTGAGGAGCATCTTGATTATTGCTGATGGTCAATTGCCCCAGGTTAAATTGATAACCTTTTAAGTCTTTGTCATTTTCAAAATAGAGTTTAATACCGTAAATTGTTTTACCTGCCAAGGCACTCAAATCAAAATCATCGGTAGTCCAGTTATCTGAAACTGTCAATTCTTTACGGGCAGCTTCATCACCATAGGTATAATCTTTCTTGGTTGCAAATTCTACATAAACCTTGGTCCCTTTGCCTCCTTTGTGGGCAACATGCAATTTGGTTGTATCTGTCACCTTCAAGCGAGTAGAGTACAAATTCACATCTTGCTTGGTCGCACCTGAAAGATCCCCTGCAAATTTAAGAGAAGTTCCACCATTATAAGCATCTTCAAAATCATAGCTTGCTTTCAACTTATCACCAGTTGATTTTTGCCACCAGCGCCATGTTGGAAGAACACCTGAAACTGAACGGTAATTCCACTCAGAATCCTTAGAAACCTTACCATCTACGAACCATTTTCTACCATGACCTGTATTAAAAGAAGTGGTAAAAGTATGACCTACTGCTGGCGTGCGGTCCGCAACTAGGTTGGCAATCCCGTACCAGTCCTTGTCATCTGGTTTTTGACCAGTTGGATCGCCTTGGTAACCAGTGAAGAAGATATTTTCATTCTTATGATAGTCTTCGCCTGTCTTGCCAAGACTTGTAATAGTATCTGGCGCAAAGAGACCAAGTGACAAGCGAAGTTTGCCATTTTCATCTAAAAGGGCATCCCATTTCACTTTAGTCTTATAAGAACCACCCTGTTGCAATTCCAATCCTGCAAAGACATCGTACTGGCTACGCTCTAGCCATTTGGCCATAGCTACAGAGTAATCATTCTTCTCTTTGGTCCAGTTAAAGTTAGCAAAGAAGTGATCAGCGGGTACCTTGTCCCCCTCTTTTTGCATAAACTGATAGTTGTATTCTCCTAAACCATCTTGGTGGTAACGTCCATAGTTATAAGTCATGGCATCGTACCAAGAATACTTGATTGGATGGTTTACCTTAGCAGCATACTCCTTGGTATAGAGCATAAACTGGCGCATCTTTTCTCCAAGAGGTTCAACCAAATCCCCAGTTGTTTCTTGGTTAATGAAATAGCCATCATAGCCATAATACTTGGCCATATCTACCAATTTACGGGCAATTGGGAAGCTACCATCTGCGTCTTGCTTCAAAGCTTCAGCGAATTTTTCTTGATCAGCAATACTATTAGACCAGTTGAAGAAGAGTGTACCATATACAGGAACCCCGTTACGGTGACCTGCATCAATAACGTCAGGAGTTGGTACGAGACCTTCCCAGAAGACCATTGAATCTAGATATTGCCAATAGTCAAAAGCATAGGCCTTGAACTCTTCTCCACCAACAGAAGCATGGTCTTTTGCTTTAGAATTGGTGTTTGATAAGGCTTGAACTTTTGCTTCCTTGCTAGCTTTTTCATTGACTAAATGACCTGTCCGACGTGAAGCGAGGACAACAGATCCGCGGTTAATAGCATCATCTTCACGAGCACCTGGTTCCCATTTTAACAATTCTTCCCAAGAATTAAATTTGATTTCCTTTGGTTTTAATGTTTTTTCTGTATTTTTAGGGACATCTGGCTGGACTTCTTTTTCAGTCTTATTAGCTTCGGCTGCTGGCTTAGACTCATCCCCTTGGTTAGTTGCTTCGGGCTTTGCTTCTGTTTCCTTGTCAGACTTAGGTTTTGCTTCTGCAGATGGTGTTTCTGCAACCACCTCACTTGCTTTTTCCTCTGGTTTAGCTGCGCTAGCTGCTTCTGCAGTTTCAGTAGTTGCAGCTTCATTGCTTGCTGGCGAAGCAGTTTCAGATGCTATCGCTACTCCTTCTGCCTTTTCTAGCTTGTTTTCTCTAGCATGTTCCCCTTCATTCTGCTTATCAGCTTCATTGGTCGAATGCTCACTCTCTCCTGAAACAAGCTCTGTATTAGCTCCGCTATTTTCAGGAACTGCAGTTTCTTCAGCCAAGGCTGGACTAGCAAATAAAACAGCACCAATCATCAGCGAGCAGGCTCCTACTGATAACTTACGAATACTGTAACGACAACGTCTTTCAAAAAATGAATTCTTCATTTTCTCCTCCTAAAAAATTGATTTTGTTGCACAAAAGAAAGCGCTTAACTTTCTTTATAAAATTTTTATCCCAATCACAGGGACCAAGATAATCACATTTTTATCCTAAAGCATTTTTTGACAAAAAACAATAGCTGTTTTCACAAATCTAAAATAAGGTTAAAAACTCTTAAAAATAATACACTTATCAATTATAATTTTCTTTTACAAACTTGACATTAACACTTGTTAGATTTACTTTTATCCTTTAAAATAGAATAGGAGATATTCCGCGATTATTTTTCGGAGGAAAAAGAAATGTCCATTAATTGGCAGGAAATTTTATTTCACTTTTTAGGTGGTCTGGGGCTATTCTTATATAGTATCAAGACCATGGGAGACGGTTTACAACAAGCTGCTGGAGATCGCCTTCGTTTTTACATTGACAAATATACTAGTAATCCTTTCTTTTGAGTTCTGGTTGGTATTGGGATGACTGCTCTAATTCAGTCTAGTTCTGGTGTAACAGTTATCACAGTCGGCCTGGTCAGTGCCGGTCTCCTAACCTTACGTCAGGCTATCGGAATTGTCATGGGGGCTAATATCGGGACAACAGTCACATCCTTTCTTATTGGGTTTAAACTAGGTGACTATGCCCTACCTATGCTCTTTATCGGTGCTGTCTGTCTCTTTTTTACGAAAAATCGGACAGTCAATAATATCGGACGCATCCTCTTTGGTGTCGGTGGTATCTTTTTTGCCCTCAATCTTATGAGCGGTGCAATGGCTCCACTCAAGGATTTACAGGTCTTTAAGGACTATATGATTGAGCTAAGTAAGAATCCTGTTTTGGGTGTCTTTGTCGGTACCGGCTTGACCTTACTGATTCAAGCTTCCTCGGCTACCATCGGGATTTTACAAAACCTCTACGCCAGCAATCTCATTGACCTGCAAGGAGCTTTGCCAGTTCTATTTGGTGACAATATCGGGACAACCATTACAGCCATCATTGCCTCTTTAGGTGCTAATATTGCAGCTAAACGGGTAGCAGGAGCTCATGTTGCCTTCAACGTTATCGGAACAGTCGTCTGCGTTATTTTTCTAGTTCCTTTTACAGCCCTGATTCATTGGTTTGAAGCTACGCTAAATCTAGCACCAGAAATGACCATCGCCTTTGCTCACGGAACCTTTAATATTACCAATACCATTGTCCAATTTCCATTTATCGGAGCTCTGGCTTACTTTGTAACCAAGATTATTCCTGGAGAGGACGAGGTTGTCAAATATGAACCCTTATATCTTGATGAGCATTTCATCAAACAAGCCCCATCTATCGCTCTCGGAAATGCTAAGAAAGAGCTCTTGCATTTAGGAAACTACGCTGCCAAAGCCTTTGACCTTTCCTATAAGTATATCATTGACTTGGATGAAAAAGTTGCTGAAAAAGGGCATAAAACCGAAGAAGCCATTAACACCATCGATGAGCAATTAACACGTTATCTCATTGCCCTTTCAAGCGAAGCTCTCAGTCAAAAAGAAAGCGAAGTGCTCACCAATATCCTTGATTCCTCCCGTGATTTGGAACGGATTGGAGACCACGCGGAGGCTCTACTCAATCTGACTGACTATCTTCAACGTAAAAATGTTGAATTTTCTGATGCCGCCTTGAAAGAATTAGAGGAAGTTTATCGTCAAACTAGTGACTTTATCAAAGATGCTCTGGATAGTGTGGAAAACAATGATATTGAAAAAGCACGCAGTCTTGTAGAACGTCATGAAGCAATCAATAAGATAGAACGTGTTCTCAGAAAAACCCACATCAAACGCCTCAACAAGGGCGAATGTTCAACACAAGCTGGGGTCAACTTTATAGACATCATCTCACACTACACTCGTGTATCAGACCACGCTATGAACCTTGCTGAAAAGGTTTTTGCAGAACAAATCTAAGAACCAAGAAGCTATCCATCATAATTGGATGGCTTTTTGCTTTTTCCTAAGCAAGACTAGGCTGAATGAAACTGAAAGAGTATTCTGCAGATATATAGTATATTGAAACTAGAATAGTACACCTCTATTTCTAAAACATTGTTAGAAATCGATTTGACTGTCCTGAACGATTTATCCTGTTATTATTTCATTTTATTATAGTGGATTAAATTAAAAAAGTATAGTATATTGAATCTATAACAGTACATCTTGACTGCTAAAATATTTCTATAAATTAATTTGACTTTCCTGATAGAGTTGTTCACATCTTATTTCAATTCACTATACAATCCAGTTCCTAAAACTTTGCTAGAAATTGATTTGGCTTTCCGAATTAATTTGTTCAAATTTTATTTCATTTCAATATACTGAAAAATCCATTCACTAGCACAGGGCAAGAGGGAGTCGCTATTGATTTCAACGGTAGCAGGTACATACAGAGGACTCCTACCTCAGATATACTGCAATATCATCGTATGCAAAAAACCTCTGAGATTTTTCTCAAAGGTTCTGATTTTGCTAATTGCTGTTCTCAACCGCTGCAGTAACAAAGGCAGTGTAGAGTTCTTCTGGTCGGTTTGGACGGCTTGACAGTTCAGGGTGATACTGACAAGCTACAAAGAATTTATTTTCAGGAATTTCCACGATTTCTACCAAACGATTGTCTGGAGAAACTCCTGAAAAGACAAAACCTGCTGCCTCAAACTGCTCACGGAAGGCATTATTAAACTCATAACGGTGACGGTGACGGCGTTGCACCACTTCTTGATTATGATAAGCAGCTGCTGCCTTAGAGCCACGTTTCAACTTAGACGGATAAAGCCCCAAGCGAAGGGTTCCCCCCATATCCTCAACATCAATCTGATCACGCATGATATCAATGATAGGGTATTTTGTTTCTGGTGCAAGCTCTGCAGAATTGGCACCTTCGAGTCCTAAAACGTGACGAGCAAATTCGATACATGTCAACTGCATTCCCAAGCAGACTCCCAACATTGGAACATCATTTTCACGCGCATAGCGGATGGCTTGGATTTTCCCTTCTGTACCACGTTGACCAAAACCACCTGGTACGATGATCCCGTCCGCATCAGACAAGAGTTCTGCTACATTCTCTGCTGTCACATCATTGGCATTGACCCAATTGATTTTAACTTCTACATCATTGACATAGCCAGAGTGTTTCAAGGCTTCGACCACTGAGATATAGGCATCTTGCAACTCCACATACTTACCAACAAGGGAAATCTTAACTTGTTTCTTGAGGTTCATGACCTTGTCCACCATGGCTGACCATTCTGTCATATCCGCTGCTGGTGCGTCTAATTTCAAATGGTCACAGACAATTTGGTCCATACCTTGTGCCTGCAAGTTCAGTGGAATTTGGTAAAGATGTTCGACATCCAACGATTCGATAACGGCTTCTGGTGCCACATCACAGAACTGGGCCAGTTTATTTTTAATTCCTTGACCAGCTGGCTCTTCTGTACGAATCACCAACATATTTGGTTGGATTCCCAATCCACGCAATTCTTTTACAGAGTGCTGAGTTGGTTTGGTCTTCATTTCACCAGCGGCCTTGAGGTAAGGAAGCAAGGTTGTATGGATGTACATAACATTATCCGCACCCACATCCGCCTTCATCTGACGAAGGGCCTCTAGGAATGGCAAGGACTCGATATCTCCAACAGTTCCACCAACCTCTGTGATAATGACATCAGAGTCGGTCGTTAGAGCGGCACGCTTGATTTTTTCTTTTAAAGCATCTGTGATATGAGGAATAACCTGAACAGTTGCCCCAAGGTATTCTCCACGACGTTCCTTACGAAGAACTTCACTGTAAATTTTACCAGTTGTCACGTTGGAATATTTGTTGAGATTGATATCGATGAAACGTTCATAGTGACCCAAGTCCAAATCTGTCTCAGCTCCGTCATCTGTCACAAAAACTTCCCCGTGCTGGTAAGGACTCATAGTTCCTGGATCAATATTGATATAAGGGTCAAATTTTTGAATGGTTACTTTAAGACCACGATTTTTCAAGAGACGGCCCAGACTCGCTGCCACAATCCCTTTCCCAATAGACGATACCACACCACCAGTTACAAAAATATATTTCGTAGACATAGATTCCTCTTTCTAAAGTGCTCAAGGTCTTGCTAACTACGTGGGGACATAGAAAACAAGACCCTACTAATAAGAATAATCTGGGACGACTGCACCAGATTCACAACTAATACTCTTCGAAAATCTCTTCAAACCGCGTCAACGTCGCCTTGCCGTAGATATGTGTTCCTGACTTTGTCAGTCTTATCTACAACCTCAAAACAGTGTTTTGAGCAGCCTACGGCTAGTTTCCTAGTTTGCTCTTTGATTTTCATTGAGTATAAAATACAAGAAGATAACTTCTTGTAAAAACAAAAATAGCTCCCTAAGAACTAGGGAGCTCCGACCTCTAAAAGAGGTGCCCGAACAATATGATACCTAAAAATAGGATAATTGTCAATAGCTAACTTTTATTCCTCGATGATTTCAGCATCATCATCTGAAAACTCGTCGTCTTCGTTGAGATCCACATCTTCTCCCAAGTCATCTGGAGCGATTTCGTTGATTTCTGCATCATAAGCTTCCACTTCATTTTTTTCATCATCTGGATTTTCATCATCGTATGAAAGAGCTGGATCTGCTTCGTATGCATCTTCGTCTTCTGGATCATCTGCATTGTAGTCAATGGCATCTGAATCACCATCCATAAAGGCATTGACACGTTTTTTCTTAGCTTTTGGTGCTACTTCATCGTCGTCATTTTCTTCAAGAGCGATGATTTCTTCGTCGATTTCGTCCACACCATACCATGAACGAAGACCCCATTTGTTGTCCCCAAGTGAGATGAAGCTACCGTCAAAGTTCAACTCTGTGTAGAACAAAGGCAAAGCTTCGCGGATATCGCTGTTTGATGTTCCAAGGTAGTTTTGAATTTCATTTACAAGATCGCTAAAATGCATCTCATGATCGCGACCACGAAGTTCCAAGATAGCACGCGCTACCTCAATCATAGATAGTTCACTTTTTTCTTGCCCAGCAAATACTTCTAATTCCAAAGCGTTTCTCCTCATTTATACTACTATCGCCAGAGCAAACAGACTCTGACCTCATTTTATCATTTACTCTTTATTTTACGATAATTTTGCGGAATAGTCAAAGGTTAAGGGGGAGAAAGTGGCAGGATTAGACTAATTCCAATATAAAACTCCTTCCTTTTTCTGTTGCTCCATTTTCCACAAATCCAAGCGACTTGAAACACCTCCTAGAAGCATGATTGTAGGTGTAGATTTCCTTAACTCTCAATTCTTTCCATCCTTTTACTCAAGCAAATTCAATCAAAGCACTTAGAATCTTTTTTCCAAGTCCTCGATGTTGGTAAGCGGAATTCCCAATCACAATGGGGAGATTATCCTGAGATAGTGTAATATCCCCAATTGGAAACCATTCTCCCTTCTCCTTGACTTCAATCCAAAAAGGCTCACCATGCCAATCCAAATAGAAATACATGGCTTCCAAGGTCGCTTGACTGTAAGGAAGCTTCACCCCATCTACGAGGTAAACCAAGTTCACATCCTGATACCAAGCAAAAGCTTCCTCACAATGATTGACCTTATAATAAGGAACAAGACACAATGCACTACCTTTTCAACAAAAGAGTTGCTGCTTGATTAAAACCATCACACCAGTTATACCATTTTGCTTCATACCCATCTTGAGCTAGGATACGATCTTCTAAATCAAAAACAGAGTAAATAGACTTCCTGCAAAACTAGAATCCTAGTTCATGATTGATAATACCAACAATCAAATTCATTCGTAATCCGAAGCGTTTACGATGAT
>NZ_VMML01000091.1:0-4712 GCF_013277175.1 Streptococcus sp. 3167
CGTCAGTTCTATCTGCAACCTCAAAGCGGTGTTTTGAGCTGACTTCGTCAGTTTCATCTACAACCTCAAAACAGTGTTTTGAGCATCATGCGGCTAGCTTCTTAGTTTGCTCTTTGATTTTCATTGAGTGTAAAAAACAGATGAGTCTCTGTTTTCTTTTTATGGACTATAAATGTTCATCTGAAACTACTTTCAAGGATATTATTATACAAAAGAGTTTCTTGAAACTAAAATCTATTATACTACACTGTATTGAAAGCGTTTTAGAAATGAGGTATAATAAATTTGCTAACACTTATAAAAAGTGATAGAATCTTATCTTTATGTATATTTAAAGATAGATTGCTGTAAAAATAGTAGCAGCTATGCGAAATGACAGATAGAGAGAAGGGATTGAAGCTTAGAAAAGGGGAATAATATGATATTTAAGGCATTCAAGACAAAAAAGCAGAGAAAAAGACAAATTGAACTACTTTTGACAGTTTTTTTCGACAGTTTTCTGATTGATTTATTTCTTCACTTATTTGGGATTGTCCCCTTTAAGCTGGATAAGATTCTGATTGTGAGCTTGATTATATTTCCCATTATTTCTACAAGTATTTATGCTTATGAAAAGCTATTTGAAAAAGTGTTCGATAAGGATTGAGCAGGAAGTATGGTGTAAATAGCATAAGCTGATGTCCATCATTTGCTTATAAAGAGATATTTTAGTTTAATTGCAGCGGTGTCCTGGTAGATAAACTAGATTGGCAGGAGTCTGATTGGAGAAAGGAGAGGGGAAATTTGGCACCAATTTGAGATAGTTTGTTTAGTTCATTTTTGTCATTTAAATGAACTGTAGTAAAAGAAAGTTAAGAAAAGACAAACTAAGTGCATTTTCTGGAGTAAATGTCTTATTTCAGAAATCGGGATATAGATATAGAGAGGAACAGTATGAATCGGAATGTTCAAGAACGTAAGTGTCGTTATAGTATTAGGAAACTATCGGTAGGAGCGGTTTCTATGATTGTGGGAGCAGTGGTGTTTGGAACGTCTCCTGTTTTAGCTCAAGAAGGGGCGAGTGAGCAACCTCTGGCAAATGAAACTCAACTTTCGGGGGGGGGGAGCTCAACCCTAACTGATACAGAAAAGAGCCAGCCTTCTGAGGAAGGAGAAAATATAACTCTTCCTGCAGAGCATGTAGAGTCTGTTTCAGAGACTGAACTTTCTGGCAATGATCAAGAACAAGAAAGGGAAGATAAGCAAGAAGAAAAAATTCCAAGAGATTACTATGCACGAGATTTGGAAAATGTCGAAACAGTGATAGAAAAAGATGACTTAGAGACGAATGATTCAAATGGAAAAAGAGTAGACTTGTCTGATGAATTAGAGAAAGTAAAGGGACTCCAAAATGCAACTGTTCATGTGGAGTTCAAACCGGCTGCTGATGGTCCTAGTTTTTACAATCTCTTTTCTGCTTCCAGTACAACTAAAGTAAATGAGTACTTTACAATGGCAATCAATAATGGGACAGCTTTGATAGAGGGACGTGGAGCTGATGGTAGTCAATTTTATGGAAGTTATACAGATGCGCCTTTGAAGATTAGACCAGGCAAGTATAATTCGGTTACTTTTACTGTTGAAAGACCAAAAAAGGATAGTCCAAATGGTCAGGTTCGTCTTTATGTGAATGGTGTATTATCTCGTACGAATAAAAAGTCAGGGAAATTCCTGGCAGACATGCCAGATGTGGATAAACTTCAGTTAGGTGCAACTAATAGAGCAGGAGAACTGAAGTGGGGCTCAAATCTCTCTATTCGTAATCTGACTGTATACAATCGTGCTCTAACTCCAGAGGAAGTCAAAAAACGTAGCCAGTTATTTGATGTGACAGATATTGAGCCGTCACTTCCTGAAGGGGCAGTCTTGACAGAGAAGCAAGAGTTGTTTATGAGCGGTGTCAATGGTAAGCCAAATAGTGAAGGAATTAAGAGTTATCGGATTCCAGCTTTGCTACGTACGGATAAAGGAACATTACTGGCAGGGGCAGATCAGCGTCGTCTCCACCATTCTGATTGGGGAGATATTGCTATGGTCGTTAGGAGAAGTGAGGATGGGGGAACTACTTGGCAGCCAACCTTAACCTTGACCAACTTGCGAGACAATCCAGAAGCAAAAGATCCGCAGGCACCATCTCCACTTAATATCGATATGGTCTTGGTTCAAGATCCTACCACAAAGAGAATTTTTTCAATCTACGATATGTTTCCAGAAGGTCGAGCTGTCTTTGGAATGCCAAACAAACCTCAAAAAGCTTATCAACAAGTTGGAGATAAGCACTATCAATTACTATATAAACAAGGGGAAAATCAAGCATATACTGTCCGAGAAAACGGAGAAGTATATGATGCAAATAATCAAAAAACAGATTATCGCGTTGTAGTGGATCCAAAAGAAGAAGCCTACAGAGATAAGGGTGACCTCTATAAAGGAGAAGAGCTTCTTGGGAATATCTACTTTGCTCCATCTGCTAAAAATCCATTTCGTGTAGCCTATACGAGCTATTTGTGGCTTTCCTATAGTGATGATGATGGGAAAACTTGGTCGCAACCAAGAGATATTACACCATCAATTCGCCAAGATTGGATGAAATTTTTAGGAACAGGTCCAGGTACAGGAATTGTGCTTAGAACAGGAGAGCACAAGGGTCGTATCTTAGTTCCTACTTATACCACCAATGCTATCTCCCATCTAAGCGGATCCCAGTCTTCTCGTTTGATTTATTCAGATGACCATGGAGAAACATGGCAGGCTGGAGCGGCTGTCAATGATGATAGGACGGTAGGTAGAAGGAAAATTCATTCCTCAACTATGAATAATAGTCCTGCCCAAAATACAGAGTCAGTTGCTGTACAGTTAAATAATGGTGATGTGAAACTCTTTATGAGAGGATTAACGGGTGATTTACAGGTTGCCACAAGTAAAGATGGTGGGCAAACTTGGGACAAGGAAATCAAGAGATATAATCAGGTTAAAGATGTTTATGTCCAAATGGCTGCTATTCACACCATGCACGAAGGAAAAGAATACATCATTTTAACCAATTCAGGAGGACCTAAACGGACGAATGGAATGGCTCATTTGGCTCGTGTAGAGGACAACGGAGACTTGACTTGGTTACATCATAGACCAATTCAAAAAGGAGAGTTTGCCTATAATTCGCTCCAAGAATTAGGAAATGGGGAGTATGGTATCTTGTATGAACACACTGAAAAAGGACAAAATGACTATACCCTATCATTTAGAAAATTTAATTGGGACTTTTTAACAAAAGATCCGGTATATCCAACGAGTGTAACTATCAGGGACGTTCGTAAATTGGAAACAGAAGAAGAGGATGCAGAACAAGGTATCTTAGCTATGCAATTTGATTCTGAGGTACTAGTGAATTCTATTCCGACTTTGACTTTAGCGAATGGACACAAAGCTACCTTCTTGACCCAAGCAGATCAAAAAACTCTACTTTTCACCTTTAATAAAGAAGATGCAGGTCAAGAAATTACAGGTCTACTGGCCGGTAGAATTGACAGTATGCATGATTTACCAGTTACACTAGCTGGCAGTAGAATTCCTGAAGATGCGAAAGAAAATCCTGTCGAGACCATGAATACAGTAAGAGAAAATGTATCTGAGGAGATGACAGAAAGGAAGTCAGAGAAGGATAAATTATCTTTGGGGTCTTCAGATAGAATGGTAGCAAACTCTCCTCTTACTTCTTTTGCTCCTCGTTACCTCCAATCTTATGTAGGAGATGTTATTAAAACTGAGACTAAAGTTCCAATAACGACTGGTTGGAAGCAAGAAAATGGTACGTGGTATTTTTATACATCTGCTGGTGAAGTGGTGAAAGGCTGGCATCAGGAAGCGGATAAATGGTACTACTTGAGTTCTACTGGTGCGATGGCAACTGGTTGGGTCAGAGATGGTAATCAATGGTATTATTTGAGTGAGAGTGGAGCAATGTCTACTGGCTGGGTTGAATCCAGTGGTGTGTGGTACTATCTCAATGCTAACGGCTCAATGGCAACTGGTTGGGTCAGAGATGGTAACCAATGGTATTATTTGAGTGAGAGCGGAGCAATGTCTACTGGCTGGGTTGAATCCAGTGGTGTGTGGTACTATCTCAATGCTAACGGTTCAATGGCAACTGGTTGGATAAAAGATGGAGACCATTGGTACTATCAGGAATCATCTGGTGCAATGAAGGTAAATCAATGGTTCCAAGTTGGAGACAAATGGTACTATGTCAATGAAAGCGGAAGATTAGCGGTTAATACTATAGTAGATGGTTATAAAGTTAACTCCAATGGGGAGTGGGTCAACTACTAGAACCTTGGATGTTGATGAATAACTGAGACATGTTTTGTCCGTCATAGAGATAAAAAGTTTATTTAGATAGTTTTCGTAGAAATTTCTACTTTAAGAAAAAGTCAATTTAGATGAGCTCTTATTGCCGGGTAAATGCCTTGCTAGTCGTAAATAAACTGTATATTTCCGACTTACTTAGGACTGGATACCACTAGTCGCAACTTAACAGTTCGCTTTAAGTGTTAAAATCCCGACTTTATCACTTAATTTTCCGCCGACCTTACTTAATCCCTTGGTACATCTGGATTTTCCGACTATTTTTCAACTTTTCGTTTGTTGTATATAGTTATGTATGCTATAATAGA
>NZ_VMML01000092.1:0-1155 GCF_013277175.1 Streptococcus sp. 3167
CTGAACTTTATCATCATAACTCAATTTCATAATAAAAATACCCCAAAAGTTAGATTTTTTCTGTCTAACTTTTGGGGTGCAGTTCATTCACTAAATTACCGTTTTTTTATTTAAATTCTATTAACTACCTATTACTATTAATTACCCTGAGGCCATCGTTTATAAATTGACCCAAAACGTCAAGTCCGTTATAAATAAAGAGTCCTAAAATTATAGATGAAATAATAATACTTGCACAAATAAAATATGTACGTTTTTTTTCATTCATAATATCGACTACCTCCTAAGTTAGTATAGACTAATAGTTCCGTTTTGATTAAATGGAACTCTATAATATGATGTACCTCCAATAGTACCTCCAAATGTAAATCCAGCTCCTAACAACTCTGCTTTAACTTGAGCTGAACCACTACTGTTTATAGCTGCTGTTAAAGTACCATTATAAGCATACTTTATACTTGTTGTGGGGTATCCTTTTGGAGACCAAACATCAACGTTTTGTCCTTCAATATATGTGTTTGTAATAGAATTTGTTATTCCTAAGTAATAACCTTGAACTGAGTTAATCTGACGGAAAGAACCCTCATTATATAATTCAATGTTTACACTTAATTGAACTGTAGTTCTAGCAAATGTTGCACTTCTTTTTAATGTGTGTGAAGTAACTGTAGATCGAGAGAGATCTGGAATAAATTCAATAGTTTCAACAACCTTTCCAGTATCACTATCAATAACAGTTGCAACTTCGTTGAATCCTGATTTCGAATATACTACTTCTGGATTAGGGATATTGTAATCCTCAACAGTAAATTGCAGTTCGTTGAATTTTATAACAAGGTCATTAGTGGTATCGGCGTTTACAGAAATAGGCAAATAAAACAATGCTAAACAACTAAATAATAGAGTAATTAGTATTTTTTTCATGATAATGATCACCTACCATTCTTTCATAACTAAGTTGGATATTAAGGGTTGATAATTATAGTTTGTACATTGGAATCATCTGCTTTCTTATAGGAATATTAATTGAATAAGGCAATTCCTTTTTATTTGTATTCGCTTACATTTTATCATATAATGTTATTGTAGTCAAGAAAAATGTGCTATTATGTTAAAAAATATTTTTCAAAATATAAATTGAAAGTTCTATAATGA
>NZ_VMML01000093.1:0-1435 GCF_013277175.1 Streptococcus sp. 3167
GTTTCCTTTCTATTCTCTATAAAACTTAACATTAACGCTACCTATATACTCCCTTAAGTTTGTACCAGTTAGATATATGACTCCTCGGTTATACATATCAGCCTGAATTCTTATTAATCTGCTATTATTGAGTTGTACATATCGTATAGCAGCAACCTTAATATCATTACCTTTAATATCAATATTGTACCCACCCCAGTACTGCCACATTCTTGTGTTTAACACTTCCAATAATAATGACGGTCCACTCGACCACACCAACCTATCGCCAATATAGCGCTTGACAATCTCTCTACTTCCTAACATGATTCTTACTCTATCTCTCATAGCTTCACCTACTTAAAAATATCGTAAATCGTGTGAGGGTCTTTGGTAGTAATAGCATCGTACTGCTCTTGCGTACCGGCCCAATAGTTGAGTGCCTGCGAACCGTTCTGATTGACAATGTTCTGACCTGGAACTCCACTTCGCCCTTGTTCACCATCGTTGACATTATCCAAATGGGTAAAAGCAGAGGCTCTCAATCCTCTGTAATTCACTTCAATGCGAACTTCAAACCAACCACCAGAACGCTGAGAAGCACTCCATGTGCCAAATTTTCCTGCTGAATCAGGGGTCTGATTTCTCAAAGAACGCCAGTTTGTATAGCCAAAACCACGATAGTAATAATCAAGAGTATAGCCGCTCGTGACTGCTTCGCCATCGTAGAATACATCCGCAAACAAATTCAATCGGCTAGTAGAGCCATTCTTATAAGAACCCTCAATACGAACGCTGGCATTCAAACTATGCCCATTATCCCCTTTTAAGCTATCCCGTTGAGTCGGTGTCAGCGTATCGAATGATGGACGATTTTCTAAGGCGGAAATCCTAGCCTTGATGGGGATATCATTGTACAACTCCCATTTTTGGGCATAAGTAGACAAGTCTTGGTGGGAGGTCAAGTAGCCTTTCTCTTCCAGCTCCGCTTTTGTAACGAGGGTTTCTGGATGGACTCTCGGTCTACTCTCAAGGGTGTCCAGTCTTTTCTTAACCTCCCTATCCTTTAGCTCTGAGTCTTCTTTGATAGCCTTGACATCCTCACCGATTGCTCTTGCTAGATTTTCAAGGTTACTCATAGCACTCACGCTTTCGCTGCGTTATAGGTTGCGACCAAGTCAAGGTTGGCAATCTGGTCTACACGTCCGCTGACTTCAGTTACTTTGCCAAGAAGTGCGCTATTTTCATCTTGTCCCATACTTGTGATTTTTTCCGCGATTTCTTTCAGTGTGTCCAAATTCTCAGGGGTACCTTCACCCAAGATTTCAGCCTTAACTTCAGATTTAGCTTGGGCGATTGCTTGGTTCATGTCAGACGTGCTGACTTTCGTTTTCAGCTCTTCGTTTACCTTTTTGTTATCTTCCCCCACTGCCTGCGCAAATGCTGTTAATTTTGT
>NZ_VMML01000094.1:0-3277 GCF_013277175.1 Streptococcus sp. 3167
AAGTTTGCTGATGGAAGTATAAAAGAGTTTAAACATAATATACCTAAAGGATGGGCCATAGTTTATTTACCAGACATTTGTGCATTAGAGGACGGCTCAATAAAAAGAGGTCCTTTTGGTAGTTCTATAACAAAGTCAATGTTTGTTCCGAAAGGAGAACATACATATAAGGTTTATGAACAAGGTAATGCTATAAGAAAAACTATAGATTATGGAGACTATTGGTTAAAAGAGAGTGATTATATACGTTTAAAAAATTTTTCAATAAAAGCAGGAGATATTTTAATATCTTGTGCAGGTACTATTGGAGAAATCTTTCAAATACCTTCAAATTATTATAATGGAGTTATAAATCAAGCATTATTAAAACTTACGTTAAACTCAGATATAATAGATTCACAGTATTTTAAATGGATGTTTACGAGTTTGATTAATACACTAAAAGAGCATTCTATAGGTTCAGCGATAAAAAATTTAGCTTCAATAAAATTTTTAAAATATGAAGTTCCTATGTTATTGCCTCCACTATCCGAACAACAACGAATAGTAGAAGCAATCGAATCAGCTTTAGAAAGAGTAGATGAGTACGCTAAAAGTTATAATAGACTCGAACAGCTAGATAAAGAATTTCCAGATAAACTAAAAAAATCTATTCTTCAATATGCTATGCAAGGAAAATTAGTTGAACAAGACCCAAATGATGAATCAGTCGAAGTTTTACTTGAAAAAATACGAGCAGAAAAACAAAAACTCTTTGAAGAAGGCAAGATTAAAAAGAAAGATTTGGACATTTCTATTGTTTCCCAAGGAGATGATAACTCTTATTATCTGAATAACATTAAAATTGAAATAGATTTTCCAAGAAGATCAACTTGGTTGCTAGCTCCTTTAGAAAAAATTGTAACAACTATTTCAGCTAAGCCTTATCAAATAAAACAGTCTGAAATTGTAAAAGAGGGCAAGATTCCAGTAGTTAGTCAATCTAAAATATTAGTTGAAGGATTTTCTAATAATTTTTCTAAGATTCTAGACTATAAAACAAACGTTGTAATATTTGGTGACCATACAAGAAATCTTAAGATTATAGACTTCCCTTTTGTTGTTGGTGCAGACGGAGTAAAAATTCTGTCTCCAATTTGCTTATCTGCAAAATTTTTAAAATACCACTTAGACTATACGCTATTATTTGTTAGGAACAGGGGCTATGCTCGACATTATTCGTATCTAAAATCTAAAATAATAGGTATTCCTTCAGTTTTAGAACAAAAGAGAATTGTCGCTAAAATTGATTTACTTTTTCAAAAAGTTTCTCAGCTTTAGTAATTATTAATTTTTGTGTACGTATACCTGGAAAATTAATTATAGTTTGAGAAAATCTAGTTTTGTTTAATATAGGAATAGTGGTAGATGATATATTGTTCTTGAATTGTTTTTGCATAAAATCAGACTGTATAGCTAAAAGTAAAAATTTTGAGTTGACAAAATTAAATACTTCTATGCCATGCATTTGTTGATTGAACGCTCCATCAACACGAACAATCCCAGCAATTCCAATATTTCCAATACCATTTATTAAAATAGAACCTGCTTTTATTTTTCTGGATTTTGTATTTCCTAGAACCGATAAATATTCAGTTGCATTGTATAGTTCTCCTTGTAATAAATCAGCAGGTTTATAGAATGGTATTTCGCCGCCGTAGTTTTCAGGGCTATTTTTAGATGGCGTGTTACCAGTACTAATTATTCCTATATAATTTAATGTTGTCTGTACCCAATTCATAGGTATCTTCCCATAATAAGAGCCATAATCACAAAAAAATAGCAGATGGTCAATTTGACCACCTGTTATTTTTTTACCAATTAACAATTTTATCTACAATATTTTGTTGTTCAGTAGCTGTTTTCCTTAGATAAATTCGAGTAGTTTCTATACTTTCGTGTCCCATCAAATCTGCAAGCAAGGCAATATCATTATACTTCGATAAAAAATTCTTAGCAAATAAATGTCTAAAAGAATGAGGGTAAATTACTTTAGGATTCATTTTGTATTTATCAGCATAATTTTTTAACTGTTGAGCAACTCCTCTTGCTGTAATTGGTTCATTAAATTTATTCAAAAATAAATAACCACTTCGGCGATTTTCTGATTCTAACCAACTAAGACAACTATTTCTTAATTTTTTAGGAATGTACAGTCTACGAATTTTACCACCTTTTGAGTAAATGTCAAAATAACCGATTTCTACATGCTCTACTTTTAGTTTAATAAGCTCACTTACACGAGCCCCAGTTGCACCTAAAAACCAAACGACAAAATGCCATTTTAAAATACCATCTTTTTTCAAACTACGTTTAAGAAAAAGGTAATCAGCATAGCTAATGACATCTTCTAAAAACGGTTTTTGCTGTACTTTGACAAATTTTAATTTCAAATCATCATGACCAATAAAAGTCAGATATTTATTTACTCCTTGTAGTCGCAAATTGACAGTTTTAGGTTTAAAATTGTCTAATAAATATCCCTTGTATTCAAATAAATCTTCCATTTTGAGTTCATAATTCTCCAAGAAAAATCGAACACCATAAAGGTACGAACGCACAGTATTTTCAGCTAAACCAGCTTTCTTCAAATGTAATTCAAATTCTTTCAACGTAAAACTCCTATCTTATGTTTGATAGAAATTCCACCGCACGTAAAACTATTATACTAAATTAGTGCGTCAATATGGGCGAAAAATTGTTCGATTTTATCAACGATTCTGGATTGTTCAGGAAGGGGTGGGAGTGGGATTAGAATAGAAGCAACTTTATCACTATTCAAGTTTTTCACAACAGCTCCACTAATTAGAGATAAAAATTGAGAATAAACTACATTTGATGAAAGAATATAGAATAGGTAATCTCTATTTAATGAGTTTTCATAGTTCGAAATAGCCAACCATCCATCGTGTATTGCACCATCAACATTCAAAATATAAGGTCTACCAAAACTCATAGAATTAGTTAACAAAAATGTACCTTTTTTTACAAATCTAGTTTTGTTAAGCCCTGATTTTTTGATTTTTTCTTTAACATTATTTATATACTTTTCACCCTTTTCAGTATCACCTATTTTTATCCAATTTATTCCATCTACTTCGTAAGTAAGATAATCTTTGATTGGTCGTGGAGAGCCACCTCTGACAATTTCAACCAATGTAGAAAACCTCACCCACTCCCAAGTATCAGGAATATCATAAGGAACATCAATTTCTTGAGTACTTCCATCAGCAAACTT
>NZ_VMML01000095.1:0-12466 GCF_013277175.1 Streptococcus sp. 3167
AAAAAGGGAAGTAACAATTAAGCTACTTCCCTGGAGCGCAAAGGCTCAAAGTTTAAAAATATGAGGGTAAACCTCTAAGTAACCTAATTATAGAGTAAACTTTTATAAATGTCAATTTTTTAAGTACAATTCTTTTAATTTTTCGTCAATTCTATCTAAAGTTTCGTCACTAACCTTGATTTTTCCGCAAGGATCCAGTTCGTTTATGTAAATAATTCTGTCTTTACTAATCGTTTTTATCTGATCACATTTTGCGTAGGAAATTTTATTAAATCGTTGATAATGGTTAACAAGATCTTTTAATTTTCTATTAGTGTTTTCCACTTTTTCCATCCCTGCACCGTTGTCATAGATTTCTTTAGCTGATTCTGAATTGTAAGCATCTCCGTATTGAATCAAAAATTCCTGATATATTTCTTCTGCACTCCCTAAATCAAAAGGAGTAATTTCTGTAAGTGCATAGTGAATGATCGAAAAATAATCAAAACCAATTTTGTCAAGAATAGGTAATAAGAATCTTTTGGATTTTTGCTGTATAACTTCGTCAATCATAACAGAAAACTTTTTTTCTTTTGAACTAATTGGAAGTACCGTCAGATTCCTTGATTTTGGAGAATCATTTTTATTTAGGACAACAGCCCAGTGTCTATTTGATAATTCAGAGCCAATATTGATTCCAAAATCTACAAAGATTAAAGAACCACGTTTCAGAACATTGTAACTCTTGCTAGTGTTTTGTGTTTCTGACAAGAATAGATTAGATTCTTTTTCTAGCCAATTAGGCAAAAATCGGAATTTATTATTATTTTTAAATGTTGAATGAACTTTCTCAAAGTTTTTTGAAGCCTTTAAAATCTGTTTATTTTGTATTGTCATTTATTCCCCTCTATACACCCCGATAACTGCATAGATCTTGATGTGTGTGTCTTCGGCTGGTGGGAAGTCTAGGGTGATGTCTTCGTACTTGTCATTGAGTGATACGAGGCGTAGTCGTCCGTTTTCGGTATAGATCTTTTTGAAGTAAGAACGGTCTCCGTATGCGATAACTGCTAGGTCTCCGTTGTAGGTGGTCAGTCCTTTGTCTACTAAATAGAGAATATCTCCGTCTTGGTAGTCAGGTTGCATGGAGTCTCCGCTGACCTTAGTCGCAATATCGTGATGTGGTGGTTGCTCGTTGACCTCTATAATCTCTCTGTCTGTATCGTCGTACCCAAATCCATAGTTAAATCCAGAAGCTGCTGCCGTTTCAGATACTACCTCAACTTGGTAGAAGCTGATAACTTCCGATACTTCGTTTTTCTTCGTTTCTTCTTCGTTTTTCTGCTCGTCCAGTTGCCTCTTTGCATAATTCAGGACTTTGGCTTGTCTTGGAGGTTTTAGTTCGTCGTAGATGGTTTGGATTGGGGAAGTGGCTTTATCAACATGACTTGAAAAATCTTCACCGAGTAGCAGGGATTTTTTGATACCAAAAATAGCAGACATCTGCTCTATATTATTCATTAGAGGCTGGTTTCTACCAACTTCCCACGCCGATATAGCAGTAGGAGCCACTGACAGTTTCTTAGCCAATTCCTTTTGAGTAAGTCCAGATAGTTTACGATAGTACTTTATATTTTGAGCCAATGAATCCATTCGCTAACTCCTTTCTTTCCTTTGTTTTATACCCCTATTGTACACTTAAAGTGTAAAAAAGTAAAATTTTTTTAACAAAAAGGCAAAAAACACTTGCAACTACACTTGAAGTGTAGTATAATATAATCAAGCTTAAGGAAATAACAAAAACAAACCGGAGGGAAACACCATGAACACATTAAACGAGAAAGCAATCAACATCTTTAAAGCAGTAGCTAAGGAAACTTTAATCCAAGGTACTTACGAGGAAAACTTCCTCTACAGCCAACTTGAAACATTCTGTACTAACTGCCGTCAATTCGCTTTTGGATGGACAGAGTTAGCAGAGGAGATTGAACGCCAAGAGCGTTACCTTCTTGATGCTGGTTTCACTCAAGAGGAAATCGATGACATTCGTTTTGATGCAGCATTTGCAGGAATGCTTGATAAAATGAATGTAGCCTGATTGGTATCACCAAGGTTCGAATCCTTGGCAGGTTGTTGCTCTTAGAGCAAAATAAAAAAGGAGGTAAGGCGAATGATGGAACACATCATAAAAAGCCTAGCAACCAAGGACACTGCAACCGTCATCTTGGTACTAGGCTTAACCAGAGAAGCACGTTTGTGGCACAAACAAATCTTAGAACACAAACGTAAGCTTCAAAATAAAAAGTAGAGAAAGGGGCAGAAGCCCCAACCTCTACTAGATAGTGTACCATCATTTGCCGTGAAAAGCAATGAGTGAAGAAATTGGATTGATAATCCTAGCAGGATTTGTGGTTGTGTCTTTTACTATCCGTCAGATAGTGAAGTACCGATGTGATAAAAAAGATAAGGAGTAGGGAATGGAAAGTGTTGAAATTGTTGAATTGATAAAAATTACATTTAAACGAGGGAAAGGGACAGAAGATGACCCGGTTAGAGTTGTAACTCAGTATTGGGACAAAGAAAATGTATTAATCTTTGAGAAAGATTAATTATCTCTTCTTTCGATAGAATTTCGGTAGGAATCAGGTAATAGGTTATATATGTCTAGAATTTTTTTAGGTTGTGTGATTCGATTATCTACAATCAAGTTGATAAAACTTAACAATGATAAAGCTAACTCTTTGTTATCTTTTATGTCTATTTGACCTGGATGTACAGCATTATTCCCTATTACTCTAACACTGTCTAGCATTTGTTGGATTTCTATTGGCATTCCTTTAGAGACAAGACTTCCAATTTGGGTATTTAAATCTTTACCTTGTGCGTTTAAATGAGCAACAAGCTTTTCAATAGCTAGACGGGATAGAGCTGCAGAAGCTCTAGGCGATATATTTAGAACTTCTCCAGCTTCAATATAGATTTCTTTCACATCATCAGGCATATCATTATTAGGTTTAGGTACTCCTTCGGCAACATTTGGGAAAATTAATGTCGACGTTGCATCGCTTGTGTTTAATACTATCCTGGAGCCATACGTTATTTGGATTTCATTTGTTATCCAAATAGAAAATTGATTACAAGCCTGACATTGTGCAATTATAATAAATTTGATAGATTCTTTGTAATCTCTATTGATATCAATAGGATTATAAGTCCATAAATGGGAAGAGAAACCTGAACATACAGGGCATTGAAATGCTTTTGAATTGCCTGCGAAGCGACTGCCTAGGCTTAATTTAGAAAGATCAAATGACATATTTTTTCTCCAATCGTTTTATTTTGATTATACCACATTTGAAAGGGGGTGAGAAAATGAGACCAAGACGATATCCGTATAGTGGGAAAAGAAAAAAGCCTATCGGACAATCGATAGACTTAGTAGCGAGACTTTTTAGACTTGAATCGCAAGTCATTAGTTTAGCTAATCATGAAATGTTTAAAATGCCATCTTCACGTTCTTCAACTGTATAACCAGCACTTATGCATTCTGCAATAATTTCGTCTTTAGGGATAGCATAAAGTGCAGGGTCTACGCAACAAACTTTGAACGATGGATCACTTAGAATATCCTGAATAAAACGATCTAAATCATCCCAGTTGTAGTTAGGATAATTCTTTTGAGGTCTAGGTTGTAAACGAGACATATAATTTTCTCCTTTCTATTGAAATTTTGACTAAAACATGAGAGGTCTTAGTCAAGATATATTATAACCCAAACGTATTTGGTTGTCAACATATTGTATAAGAAAGGATTTAGTGTGCTTGAAAAGCACAACATATGGTGTTTTTTGATGTGGGATAAAATTGAAAAACAATTAAAAATAAAAGGCTGGTCGATGTATCGTTTAGCTAAGGAATCGGGTGTCCATCCATCTAATTTTTCAAATCTGAAGGCTGGTAGGATGAAAGAGATGTCGTGGACGAATATGTGCAAAATCGCTGATGCACTGGAAGTCAGCTTAGACGAATTAAGATAAGGGGGTGAGTGCGTGCAAAAAATTAGCTTAAAAATGGCGAGAATAAAAACAGGAATGACTCAAGAGGAAATCGCTAAAAAATTAGGAATCTCTAGAAATACATACATGGATTATGAAAGATATGATACACCTATGAGAATAACTACAGCTATAGATTTCTGTCGTATAGTTGATATTCCACTGGATGAAATTTTTTTCGAGAAAAACTACACTTCAAGTGTATAGTTTCTGGGGATTTTTATAAATAGGAGGTGATTTAGTTGAATGGTGATACAAAAAGACGACATCGAAGATTTCCTTGACTTCATAAAAATACCAGTTGTTTTGATTAAAGACAAAGCGTTTTCAGAATTAAGTATGGAAGCAAAAGTTTTGTATTCAATTATGAAAGATAGGCTTAAATTGTCTTTGAAGAATAACTGGATTGATGAAAAAGGAGCATATATTCATTTATCGATTGAAGAGCTACAAAAAGATTATTTTGTTCAGTTATCAAAACCTACAATCATCAAGAGAAAAAAGGAATTAGTTGATTTTGGCTTGATTGAATTAAAAAAGCAATTTAACAAAAGCGACAAGATTTATGTAAATAGGTTATCTAGTTACATAAGTAAAAATTCTTTACCTACGGAAGTAAAAAACTTTGACCACATAAGTAAAAATTCTTTACCTACGGAAGTAAAAAACTTTGATTCTAATCAGAGTTACATTAATCAGAGTTACATAAACAGAATTACTGAACCAGATGGTGCTGGTGCTAATAATCTATATAGTATAGAGGACGCACCCGAAAATGACTTGGGGATTGTTCACGATTGGATTTTTTCAGAGTTTGGCAGATACCCAACACCGTTTGAGATTGAGGATTTGAAATACTTCTTGCAAGACCATAGTAAAGAGGTTATCAAGTTAGCAATCAAGGAATGTGTGGGCAATGGTAAACCTTACTTTAAGTATCTTGAGAGTATTTTGAGAGACTGGAAACAGAAAGGTCTAGTGACTGCTGAGTTGGTAGAGAATAGACAGAGACCGAAGCGGTCAAGTGGGAAGCCAAGCAGTGAGTTAAGATTGTCAGACGACGGTTACAACCCACGACTGGGATTCTAGGAGGGTGCTATGCGAGCAGTATCAAGAGATGAATTGCAGGGTAGATTTTTACAGATTGAAACCTTGAATACCCAATGCCCCAAGCATGAGGGAGTCTATATGTGGCGCTCAGTCAACCCTTGCACGCAGAATGTGCTGACTTATTGCCCTGAATGCAGACAGGAGAAAATCCACAGTCAAGCAGGAGAGCAACTGGCGCAAGCTGAGGCTCAAATTAGAAATACAAGGTCTTACTCTTTGTTTGCTAAGGAGAGTATTATTCCGCCTGATTTGAAGAGTGCGACTATCGGCAGCTTTGAGATTCACACAGACCAAGATGCTGAAGCGGTCAATTTCGCTAAACGTGTGACGGTTGACTATGTGAAAGAGCGATATGAAGGGAATACGATTATCAGCGGTCCGCCTGGAGTTGGGAAGAGCCATCTAGCAATTGGAATTGCTAAGACACTGAACGAGAGTTTCCAGAAGTTCCAGTTGAAGCGCTCGGTGGTCTATATTCCCTCCATGGAACTATTCTCACGGATGAAAGACGCTTTTAGATACAAGGATTCCAAGTGGGAAGAAAGACGGACTATCCAGTTCTTGCAGAAAGTGGACTACTTGATTTTGGACGATCTTGGCAAAGAGTCAAGTGTAGGCGATGAAATCAAGCAGGGGAACAACTGGATGCAAAAAGTCCTGTATCAGATACTTGAAAACAGGACGAACACGATTATTACAACCAACTACGGGGGCAATCACTTGGAGAAACTTTACGAGAAAAGCCTCGTAGATAGAATAACGAAAGGAAACATGAAGACCAATGCGTTCAAATTTAGCAATGACACAGAGTCTAGACGCACCTTGTCAGCAAGTGACTATTAAAGAGCGTCAGCAGATTATTGAACAGTTTGAAGAAAAACATTACGGATTGTCTAGCTTGCTGAAAGAGCGGTTGTTGATTACAAGCGACTACCAATTTACAAGAAAGATGAACGAACTACGAGCCTTTGCCAGAAATGGCGGGATTTATACGAGTTAGGAGGTGAGGAAATGAGACCAAGACGATATCCGTATAGTGGAAAAAGAAAAAAGCCTATCAATTTTCAGATAGACTTAGAAAAATTCAAGCGTCTTAGCTATGAAGCCATTCATGATACTTCTCAAGTAACTCAATAGGAGGAAGGAATAAAATGATTCACCATTATATAACTCACTATGCCAGCAATGGGAAAGATTACGCCGAAGCATGGATTCAAATTGATTTTTTGGGAATGTGCTTTTGTGTATGGAAAAAGCGTACAACCATTGAACGATTGTACGCAAACGAAGATTAGACTTTTTTCCAACCGTTGCCTTTAGCAGATGTCGGAGGGAGCCGATCACCTTTTCCGATAGTTGCGGTATGACCATTAGTAACTTTTCCGCCACGAGGTCCTACCTCTACATAGCGACCAGGTTTCTGATTATCTGTTCCAGGTTTTATTGGAGTATTTGCCATACTATCTCCTCCTTTCTATTGAAATTTTGACTAAAACGGTGAGAGGTCCTAGTCAAGATGATTATAGCAATCGAGGAGAAAAAAACATCAGTCTCAAGACTGATATAGGAGTCTGAATGGAAGATAAAATCATTGAACTTGCTGATTACTTCATCAGCGAATCTACAACGTACAGAGAAGCAAAAATAGCATGTGAGAAGCTATTTAGACAAGTCAGCCATGAGATAGAACTCAGGGCAATGGAAAGTAGGACAGTATGAAAGAAGCAGTAAAGGAATTTCTAAAATTCAGGAGCCGATTTACAAAAATAGAATGGTTTGAAATTAACCAAGCTATCGAAGCTCGTTTAAATCAAAAAGCCGACCAGTTGAAACTGGACGACTTAGATTTAGAAATCATTTCTAGCAGACTAGAAAAAGTTATCTAGAAACGATTTGAATGAACATTGGATGGATACGATAGTCAGCGCCACGATAGTGAATGTAGATATAATCCTGATGGTACATCGAGTTTGCTTCAGGTTTAGAAATTGGTGAGTAGAGTTCTGCATTTTCTTCCCACCAAATGTAAGGACTAGCCATATTTGGTCCCATTACACAATCGTCGTCGGCTGATAGGTTCACCCAATTTCCGCAAAGACATGCGTGAATTTCAGTCATAATATTACCTCCTTTCTGGTTTCATTATAGCAGAAAAGGAGATAGCAAAAAAGCACCTGACGGCAATCAGGCGCATGACAAAATTATTCAAGAAAATTATACCACGAAAGGAGCAAAAATGGAAACAGTTCAAATCGTGAGAATTAAAGACGTGATCATCGAGAAGATTTCTGCAAACGATGAAGAACTAGAGCACATCTTTGGATGTTCAAAACGACAAGCGGGAGATATGAGGCGAGAGATGAAAAAATTACCTAGTCAACAAAAATACCTTAGAAACGATGGTCAGCTTGTCACAATCAAAGGTTTTGATGCTTATCTGCAATATCGAGGCAGTCAATCATGGAAGAAAGAAATGTCTAAAACCGTTAAGATGACACGATAGCAGAATAATAACTACTAACTTTACAACAAACTACTACTAATCTAAATAAAAGAAAGGGATAACTGAGTTATCCACAGGAGAAAAACAATGATTAACAAAGACCAAATTATCAAAGCGCAACAGGAAAAAATTGAACGCATTGAACAGTTACAAAAAAAGCTACATAAATTATCTACGCTTGGATTGCTAACTACAAAACTTTTGGGGCTACCTAATGAGTTAGAAAAGCCGTTGAAAGTAACCCACGACATCTCACATGTCATCAAGGATGTATTGGATGGCATGAGCCCAAGTGAGGCGATTAAGCAGAATATGGCAGAAGAAGATGATGAAGAGGAAGAATAATGTTTGAACCACCATTAGTTAGCCAGCTTTTAGGAACTGGTGCAGTGATTTTAGGATTTATCGGTGCAGGGCTTCTAGCTCATCAGATGGATAAGCAGGAAGAGGAGAAAATCCGCCAGAAGGAAGAAGAAAGACGAGAAGAGCAAGAATTTGCGTCTATGATTATCCAAGGTTACAACCAAGCATACGAACGTGGTAGAGAGGCACAGCGACAAGAAATCCGCAAGAATATCCGCAGAGAGTTCAAAGGCTTCACCTACGACAACGAACCGCCTCAAGGATTGCGCCCTGAGCCTCTAGCCTTGCCAGAACCACGAAGATCACGCTATGAAAAGTATTTGGGGTAGAGCAAAGGAGACGCTAATGACTAGAATTGAACTTGAAAACCGTGTATGGCTTTTGGCCAATCATGAAGAAAAAAACGAGTGCTGGAACTTGGGCTAACATCAAAGGCTAGATATGTGAAACGAGTGCTGGAACTTGGAAAGGTGTATGCTCATGTTTGATTACGACAGAGATATAATGCAACCGCCTGAAGAACGTGAGGAACTTGACCCAAGCCAGTACATCTATGTTGGCTGTGGGCAGTATCGATACGTGGGGGATGAAGTATGATTCAGGAGCTACACGAAGAAATCGATAAATGGCGAGCTAAATATATGCATCTCGGAATTGAACTCGGAGAAATCATCAACGAGCAACAAAATATTATTTTGAAATTGCAAAACGAAAATCGACGCTTAAAACGTGAAAATTGGAATTTGAAGAAGACGAAAGGTAGAAAGAAATGGCAAGTTTAACTTTCCCAGAGTTGCAACAAAAAATGCAATTAGAAAAAAAGAAATCAAAAGATGTAAAGTACGCATTTAGAAATGCCGAGGACATCTATACAACTTTCAAAGAGCTAAAAAGCGATTGGTCTGTAATCGTAACTGATGAACTCGTTGAGCTTGTTGGAAAAATCTTTGTAAAAGCAACAGCCGTAGCTTTTAATGACGAGAGAGACGAGAGGTACCAATCAACAGCGTACGCTGAAATGAGTCCAGTTCCAGTATTTAATACCCAAAAAGGACAGATTAAACAAATGCAAGATCCGCAATGGACAGGCGCAGTCAGCTCATACGCTCGAAAATATGCCTTACAGGGGTTGTTTGCGATTGGTGAAAAAGATATTGATGAGTATCCAGTAGAAGAAAGCCAAGAACAAGGGCAGAATAATCAGCAACAGAAACCAAACAATCAGCAAGCCCAAGAACAAAATCAAGTAAGGTACATTGACAACATTCAGTATCAAGAAATCATCAAGAACGTTGAAGAAATTGCGACGATTAAGGGAGCGCCATTTGATACAGTTGCAAATTTTGTATTGAACAAGTATCAAATAGACGATTTCCACAAAGTACCAGTTGATGGCTATAACATAGTGATAGACTATCTCACTAAACAAATTCAAAAAGCATACGAAAAACAAGGAGTATAAGACATGGTAAAAGATGTAACTAATAGCTTGACAGAAATTAAGGTAGATTTCCAACCAGCAGTAATCAATGTTGATTATGATAGCGTTGAGAAACAACTTGCAGCAATCGTTGCACAGTACACGGATTATGAGGTGACGGCATCCACTTATAAGATTGATTATGATGAGCGTACACGCCTTAATAAATTAAAAGAGGCGTTGGAAACTCGGCGTAAGGAAATCAAAAATAACATCAATAATCCATACAAGGAATTTGAGAAGTGGTATAAGAAAACAGTTGAGCCATTGGATAATGTTATCTCAAACATCACAGCAGGACTTAATGTGATTGATGAACATGAACGATTGATGCGCGTGGATGTCGTGCGTGCCATATTTGAGGATAAGTGTATGGTTGCAGGGATTGAAAAATCCACATTCGCTGACAAATACGATGAGTACAGCCTCAAGAAATATTTTAAAACAGGTAAGTACGAACTGAAAAAGACAACACTTGATGAAATGGATGCCTTAGTGCTTTCAGAATTTGATGCCCTGGAAGAATATAAGGCCAACAAGCAAGCTATCCAAGAGCAAGCTCAAGAGTACGATTTGCCAGCTGATAGCTATATCAGACATCTTGAAGATGGTAAGAGCCTTGTTGGTGTTTTCAAGATGATGAAAACTAATCGTGATGCTGAGATTGCACGCAAAGAGCAGAAAGAGGCTCAAGAAAAAGCAGAAGCTGAACGACTTGCAGAGATTGAACAATTGGCCAAAGAAAATGCAAATGCGCATATCAAGGCTTACGATGCTGAAACAGGCGAGATTTTGGAGCAGGGTATAATTACACCAGAACCTCAAAATAATGCGCGAGAGGTGGCAAAATTTGAACCTAGCGAGCCTTTAACAATTGACTTGCGTTTGACATTGCATGGTGGTTTAGAACAGTGGGAAAATACACAAGAATATTTTGAGGATAACTTTATCGGTTTTGAATCTTTGGAGGATTAAGTAGAATAAGGAGTCAGACCTATGAGATGTTTTTATGTCAGCGGTAAAATTGCAGATCTTGATTTGGGGTCAGAAATCAATGCAGAAAATTCATTTATGGCCGCTATTGAGTTTGTGAAACGATATACCAGCTTATTAAAGTTTGGTTCAAATGAAATCAAGGTATCAGAAGTAGAGGAGGTGCAAAATGATAAATAACGTTGTTTTAGTAGGGCGGCTTACAAGAGATGCCGATCTAAAATATACGCAATCCAATATTGCGGTTGCTACGTTTACTCTTGCAGTAAATCGCACATTTAAAAGCGAGAATGGAGAGCGTGAAGCTGATTTTATCAATTGCGTTATGTGGCGCAAGCAGGCTGAAAATCTTGCTAACTGGGCTAAGAAAGGCGCTTTGATTGGAATCACTGGACGCATTCAGACTCGGACTTATGATAACCAACAAGGACAACGTGTCTATGTGACAGAAGTGGTTGCTGAGAATTTCCAGCTGATGGAATTTAAGAAAGATGGTAGTCAACCAGTAGTTGATAACCACGACCAGCAAGCACCTAATTTTGCGAGAAATTCAAATCCGATGGATATTTCGGATGATGATTTGCCATTTTAAATAGGTGTTTCTATGAACAGACTAAAAGAATTAAGACAAGAAAAAAAGCTATCTCAAAAGGAAATAGCAAAAGAAATGAGCATATCAGAAAAGACTCTATCACGCTGGGAAAACGGAGAAAGCCAAATTAAACCAGAAAAAGCAAAACAATTAGCTGACTACTTCGGGGTAAGCGTTGGATATCTGTTGGGGTATGAAAGCAACCCATTGGAACGACTGAAAAGCTTAGTTGATGAATTAAAGGAGCACAAGGACTTGTTAGGAGTTCTGGATTGGTACACAGCTTTTGATTTAGCTAATGACATTCTTGCAATAGCAAGCGTGGAAAAAGCTAGATGGCTAGGGAGGTTGAATGAAGGAGAGATTGATTCTTAAATTTGAGTTGAACAGGAAGCAGATGATTAACTCAAATGATAGACCGCACTTTCATCAAAAGGCTAAAATCACTAAGTTTTTACGGCAGTTAGCTGCATATGAGGGCAACAATGTACTGAGAGATTACTTTGGCTTACCTTACAGCGAGGACAAACCTTGCAAGGTTAAGGTTCGGATATATCCTCCGACAAATCGGAAGTATGACCCACCGAACTGGTCGCCCACAAGCAAGGCTTTGTTTGATGGTTTGACGGACGCTAAGATTTGGACAGATGATAATTACAACGTGATAGTATCGACTGAGTTCATGCACGGTGGCAAGTCCGGAAATAAGAATTATAGGATTGAGCTGGAGATTTACGAATATCACGAGATATTGCAGAGGATAGTTGATGGGATTTGATAGGAGGATAGAAATATGATTGGAGTAACCTATCAGGAAATTCATCTCTTTGTTGAGTTTTTGAAAAAGCAGTATGGGCAAGGGCGTCCAGACTATATTGAAGCCCTGAACGACTTAGACGGTATGGTGGAAGTCTCCTATAGAGAAGCTATTGAAAGATTTTTAGACGATGAAGTACGATAAACAGGTAGTAATCGAAGGACTGAAACGTACAATTGAGCAAAATGAAGAGAAGATAATCGAGTATTCGAAACCGTGCGATGCACGCAAGAGACGGATTAGAGCGCTGGAGCGCGATTTGTTGAAGAAAAAGAATAAAGAATTGAGACGGAAAGTGAAGGAGGAGGTCGCAGATTGAAACGATTCATAGCTATCTGGATTCTGGTATCTGCTGGACTAAACATCTGGCAGATGGACAGGATTGCAGAACTAGAAAAGAAAAAGCCGATGGTTATCTACAAGGCGGATAACGCAGGCGCTGAGATATTTGGTAAGGTCGTCGAGAAAGGACGACATGGCAAATTATACACGCTTACGATTCGTGACTACGGCATTTTCGTAGTTACTAAGGACGTGTATGAGAAGATTAGAGTAGGGGATGAGGTACTACTAT
>NZ_VMML01000096.1:0-11143 GCF_013277175.1 Streptococcus sp. 3167
ATAGTAGTACCTCATCCCCAACTTTCACTTTCTCATACACGTCCTTCGTAACCACAAACACCCCGTAGTCACGAATCGTAAGCGTGTATAATTTGCCGTGTCGTCCTTTCTCGACGACTTTACCGAAAATCTCAGCGCCTGCGTTATCCGCCTTGTAGATAACCATCGGCTTTTTCTTTTCTAGTTCTGCAATCCTGTCCATCTGCCAGATGTTTAGTCCAGCAGATACCAGAATCCAGATTGCGATAAAACGTTTCAATCTATGACCTCCTCCTTCAATTTAAGCTCAATCTCTAAGTAAAAGCTTTGATCAGGTATCTCCAGTATCGCTGTAGTGGTTTTACCATCAGAACCCACGATAACTTCTCCGATTGCCAAAACTAAGTCTCGAATTGTGCTATTTAGCGTAAGGCTCATCACTCCACCTCCTTTTCTTTCATGAATTTTGGTATGTTGCCAGAGTATTCCTCGTATAACCAATACTTTCTACAACATTCATCGTAATCATAAGTTTTTTTAATTTTTAATTTTTGTTTGAGTGTTTTCTTATATTTTTTCGGGCATGGAATGGAAAAACTTTCATCATAGACAGAAAACCAAGCTACAAAATATCGATAAGAATATTTGTAATGTTTTCTTTTTTGTCTAAGATTCATCACTCAACCTCCTCAATCTCAATCCCTGGACAATCGAACACCCAGCCGAAACCAGCTTCTTCTAGTTCTTTGCGGGTGAATTTATAATTTCCAGTAATTATATTTTGGTTAAAATAAAGAGCCTTCCCTGATTGCGTTTTAGTCAAAGGTTGTCCATTCTTTAGACTAACAATATACCGCTTCTCTTCCTCGACCTCGTAGCCGAAAATCCAAGCGAGTGCGAAGAGTTCGGAATTATCCCAGTACCATTCTGCTACTATGTCAGACATGCTTGCGTCTATTGAGTAGGACAGTGTATGCCCCAGTTTTTTCTGTTCTGTGATAAATTCAGCCACAAACTGCGGAACTTTGACTGGTTGCGGTTCGTCCTTGACATAAATCGCATCGTTTGGAGCAATAATTTGTTCGCCGTAATCGAGTTTAACAATATTCTCAACAAACCTGTCAGCAAGCACCTTTAAGCCAACTATCTCCCCTTTTATTAAAATCTCTGTTCCGATAGGGAACAAAATCCGTGGGACATTAATCAATTCCTGCTTATTCATCTTCGCTTCCTCCATAAATCAAATAAACTGCAATAACTAACTGAGACATGCCTGGTGAATAGCCAATCCAATCATCAAACTCCTTAGATTTTGGCAACCAACCCTTAGTAGCTCCCAAATCATAGTCGGTAGGCTTTTCATCAGCGAAGATGCATTCCATCGCTCCCATAAACGTCATACCATCTTCTGCCATTTCCAAAAATAGTCCGCCCGGTCTTTTACTGCTTGTGGTAAATCTTGCTGGGGAGGTTGCGGCTTCCCGTCTTCTACCGTCCAATTGTATACTGCATTAACTTTTTTCTTTAACTCTTCCATCATCTTCCAACTCCTCCACTTTTTTCCTCAATTCTTTATTCTTTTTCTTCAACAAATCGCGCTCCAGCGCTCTAATCCGTCTCTTGCGTGCATCGCACGGTTTCGAATACTCGATTATCTTCTCTTCATTTTGCTCAATTGTACGTTTCAGTCCTTCGATTACTACCTGTTTATCGTAATTCATCGTCTAAAAATCTTTCAATAGCTTCTCTATAGGAGACTTCCGCCATACCGTCTAAGTCGTTCAGGGCTTCAATATAGTCTGGACGCCCTTGCCCATACTGCTTTTTCAAAAACTCAACAAAGAGATGAATTTCCTGATAGGTTACTCCAACCATATTTCTTACCTCCCACTAAAACGGAAAATCATCTTCCTCAAGGGCGTATCCTGGCATCTGTTCCTCAATATTCGAACGGTTAGCTGTATCATCACGCTTTTCAAGTCGCTCAAAACCATCTGCGACCACCTCAGTCAGATAGACCCTGCGCCCCTCCTGATTCTCATAGTTCCTTGTCTGGATGCGACCCGTCACACCGACCAGATTGCCCTTCTTGCACCATTCTGCGAATAGCTCCGCCTGCTTGCGCCACATCATACAGTTGATGAAGTCCGCCTCTCGCTCGCCGTTAGCTCCCTTGAAATTCCGATTGACCGCCAGCGTAAAGGTAGCAACCGCCACATTCGACGGCGTATATTTTAATTCAGGGTCTTTCGTCAAGCGCCCCACTAACGTAACATTATTGATCATCTTTCTTTTCCTTTCTTGCTGCACGTTCTCCGATTAAATAGCCGAGAAATAACCACAGAATAGCCATTCCAAATTCTTTAATAAGTTCAATCATTTTCTTCTCCTCCTGAAAAAGTCGCTAAATAGTAACAATCCTTAGAACCGTAGTCAAACCGTGTCGTCCGCTGACCAATGTGCTTCTGAAACCTTGGATGAGTGATAGCCGAGAAAGCCCACTGATGGTCTTCCATCTGCTCAATGAGATCATCGACATTGTCAAACCTCCCAAGGTAAAACTTGCAGTGCCCGTTGTAGACGAAGTAAAGCTCTAACATCACTCCACCTCGACAGGGTAAAAGTTCCCAAAGGAACCCCTCAAAGCCTTTCCAACCTGTAAGGCTGCCGCCCTAGAAACAAACCGCATGGCTTTCTTCTCCTCAGAACACGAAATATCCAAGCCAGTCACACCGATAACAGCGGACATCAGAAACGGCTTATCCTCTCGTGTCCCATGCTTTAAAATAAACATCAGCCACCTCCGTTCTAAAAATAGTGCTTCCGCTTGTTTGTCAAGTCATTGAAAACCATCAAATGGTCTTTATCTACACCCTTCATCAGTCTGGACATAAAGGGTCTGCCATATCTTTTCTGAATATCAGCAGAAGTCAAATTGGTGGTAATGATTGTATTTGAACGCTTATTCAGGATATTGTAGAGGATAGTAAACGACCACTCACTATCCTTTTCCATGCCCAAATCATCCAAAACCAAGAACTTAGCACTGGCAATTTTATTGACCAGAAACTCTTCCTGACTAAAATCAGCTTTAATCTTCATCAACAAGTCCGTCACATTGATAAAAATCGCAATCTCTTTCGTGTACTCAGATAGAGCCTTAACCATCGCAAAGGCCAAATGGCTCTTACCAGTTCCAGCTTCTCCTTGTAACACGATGTTGTTCCTAGCCCCCTCAGACCACTCACGACAAATCCTCTTTGCAAAAGCTAGCTTTTCCGCTTCTTTTTCAGTGGGGGTCTCAAAGTTGTCCAAAGTCGCATTTTTCAAAACCTCATCATAAAGAGAAAACTTCTCAAGATAGTATTTCCTCTCTCGCTCATTCTCAGCGTCGGCCAGTTCATTCACTCTTGCTTGATTCTCCTCATGGATCCGCTCAGATTCACACATGCGGCATACAACACTCTCAGTCCGCAATATCTTTATCAAAGGAATGTTATGCTTTTCGCAAAACTCATCTTGTTGTTCTGTATTCCTGTGATAAGATAAGGCAATCTCCTCAAACACATTGTCTACCATGACAGACGACCTCCACATTCATGCCAGCTAGCCATTTCAGACAAGCATGCAACCACTTGATGAATTGGTTGGTTGGCTAAAAGAGTTTTCTTCTCGTAGCTTAACGGATAATAGTCAATCTCGAATTGTTCAATTAGTTCTAGTATCCCCATTCGTCCTTGGCCTCCTGTTCTTCTTTCTTATCCTTATTCTTTTTCTCTGATTGACGAACCTGCTCAACAGTCGTAATATTGTTCATCTGCCAATTTCTTAAAATCCCACCTATATATTTGATGTTAGGCTTTCCTGAGTTAATAGCAGTCTTCAGTGCTTCTTTCACCAAATCCACATCATTCTCATTTAGGAGATGGTTAATTTCTTCAATCTCAAATCCAGATAAGAGCCTACGAAATTCAGATTGAAAAAGTTCTAAGATATTTTCTTGACCACCACTACTATTAGTAGTAGTTATTCTTTTCTTATTCTTATCTTTATCTTTATCTTTATCTTCTTCTAGTGCGTTACCGTCCGTTACTGTAACGTTACCTGTAACGTTACCAAGAGCAAGATTTTTCTGTTTTTTACGGTATTTGGCTACACGGTTGCGTGTCTGTTCCTTTATTTTCTCCATTCCGTCAACGTTTTGATGTTTTTCCCAATTTGGCAAGCTAATAATACCATCGATAATCTCAATCATCCCAAACTGTTCAAAAACTCCAATAGCCATTCTTACTGTATTCAATGGTCTACGAAAAATAGTAGCTAACATTTCATCTGTATAGTGAACCTTATCAGTCATCATCAACAAACCATTACTGTTATGTTTTCCAGCAAGTGTCAAAATCTTGAACCATATCACTAAGATGGCATCAGGATCAGGCAAGGCATCAATCAGGCAAATCTTTTCATCGTCAAAAATATCGGTTGTGATTTTTATCCACTTAATTTCAGACATACCTAGCACCCCACTTCCTACGGTTAGCGCGATACTTCATTCGCATATCCTCATAGATGTACCTGCCTTCCAGCTCCATTTTTTCAATCTTTAGCAGCTTATTTTTAAGCTCCACATCACGATAGTCCTTAGCTAGTTTTTTATAGTCTGTTAGGTATTCTTTGACTAGTAATAGATTTTTATAATCGTTTTCCCATGTCGTAATAAAATGTCTTGAAGTTGATTCCCTTCCTTCCAGTTCTTTAACAATCATAATCAGGTTATCCAGCGATTCAATCAATTCTTCCATTTCCTGACCTCATCATTACAAAAGTCTGATTGCAGACTGTTTAGGTTCTGGCAAAGCTAACGGCTCAGGGCGCAAGCCTACAGGCGGTTCGTTGTCATATGTGAATCCTTTGAACTCTCTACGGATATTCTTGCGAATTTCTTGCCATTTGTCCTCTCTACCACGTTCGTATCCTTGGATAATCATAGACGCAAATTCTTGCTCTTCTCGTCTCTCTTCTTCCTCTCGTTGTTCTTGCAATTTGATATGACGGCAAGCTCCTGCAAATCCAATCAGCAAGGCTCCAACTCCCATCAACTGGTCTAAAATCGGTGGTTCAAACATTTTTAATCTCCTAAATAACTTTTTCTTTCAGTGTTTCAAAAACTTCAAACTTCAAATTTGTCTGTTCTTTTATTTTCTTCAATACACTAAGCACTGTGTCATCTTCGTTAAACTGAATAATGGTATCACTTATAACTAGTTCGTAGATGTTAGACATAATTCTATTATCAGTCTCTGTTTGTTCATCGGATTCTAGTTCTGAATCGATTTCGTTCTCATAATTTTTGAGAGCGTTAGCGGATTCATTAAATCCATGAAGTAACAATGTTCTCTGTAAAATTTCATTCACATCAATGTATTTATCTAAGCTTTCTCTTTCTCTTGCTCGTTTTGTTTCTTCAGGAAACAGAATATGCATTCTATCAAATATTTTGCTAAGTATTTTTACATTCTTTTTGGTTGGTTTTGTCTGAGTATTTACAATACTAGCCATCGGATATCCTTTAGTAAATCCAAGTTTTAAATCTAAATCACTGGCAGAAGACGAAACTTCTTTTCTAAGATTTTTTAAAATATCAATAAGCAAAGTTGCCCACATTATCGACATAAAATCATGACCAAATGAACCGTTGTAATCATTTGGTTTGTCAAGTGGATTAAATTTCTCGTTGGATAAATCTTGTACAATTTTTTTAAGATTTTCATCTTCGTGCTCATATCTTTCAAAGAAATTTCGCAAACCTGGTCTATTCTCTTTTTTCATCTTATGTTTGTATGCTTTTTTATTATTCATCTTCTCTCTCCTTATGCTCTTAATTTTCGTACTTCTTTCTCTAATTCCAAAATCTCATAAACATCATTAATATCGTACATAATATATTTCCCTTGCTTACGAAATCTCAATCCTTTACGTTCTAACTTCTTAATATAGCTATGAGTGAAGCCAAACTTCTCCATCAAAGCCTGTTGATTGATTGGCATGCGATCATTCTCTAACTGCTCCTTGACCTGCTTTTCAGCAAAAGCCAGTAATTGATTGGTGAACAATTCAGCACTTTCGCCGTCCAATCGTAATTGTAACGTTATACCTTCCATTTTTTACATCCTCTCAACTATGCGGGCAAGCATTTTTGTGATATAATGATTTTGATTATTTTAGTATGCGCCTGACTTCGTTAGGTGCTTTTTTGTTTAAAAAGTTTTACTTTCCATCGCCCTGAGTTCTATCTCATGGCTGACTTGTCTAAATAGCTTCTCACATGCTATCTTAGCTTCTCTGTATGTTGTAGATTCGCTGATGAAGTAATCAGCAAGTTCGATGATTTTGTCTTCCATTTAACCTCCTATATCGGTCTTGAGACTGATGTAATATCCTCCTAAATTGCTATAATACTCTTGACTAATATCTCTCCCGTTTTAGTCAAAAATTTAACAGAAAGGAGGTTCAAAAAATGAGTAAGCTTAGCCATAAGCCAAACCACGTTGTTAAGAAACTAACCTGGGAAAATCTCGATAATATTCTATTATCTAATTTTTCAGAGTCGACTACTGATAAACCTAGCGCAGTAATTCAGTTATCTGATTTTGAAATGTCTAAAACTGAAATTATCGAAGAAGCAACTGCTCAAGGTTATCAAGTTATCGATAATTCTGATGGTTACTTAAAGTTTCTATAACGAATTTTAAAGATGATATATTTGTACGATTTACATCAATATCTCTTTTTAACTTAGCAATCTGATGGTTACTTAAAGTTTCTATAACGAATTTTAAAGATGATATATTTGTACGATTTACATCAATATCTCTTTTTAACTTAGCAATCTGTCTATCAGATTGCTTTTTTCTTTTCCCACTATACGGATATCGTCTTGGTCTCATTTTCTTTCCCTCCCTACGCTTGACTAAATGCGTTCAGTTCCATGATTTTCATCTTGGTATTGGTGCTTGGCTCCCACGTCATCCAGTAAGCTAGAGCGGCATCCGCATGCTTCTTGGGTAGCAAGTCATAGCGACTAATGTTGAAGTGGTCTTTAAAGTCAATCTCAGCTTGTCTAAATACCGACTGAGCAAAAATCTTATCCGCATAAGCTGGGCTATCAATGCCACCCAGGCAAGCCACAACCCTAGCCTTACGCTTCTTCAGGAGCGACTGAGCATAGCTTGGATGAATCGGTTGCTCACTCTTGAGGTAGTCAATATCCTCCAGCATGGTCGTCTGTTGCTCACGCAATTTCTTCTGGCCAGTGAAGAGAGCGATAAAAGCATCCTCGTCCAAATCCTCGCGAATAAATCCGCCCTGCTTACGAATAGCTGGCAAGACCTCTGATGTCACCCAGCGCTTGAACTCCTTAGCTTGAGGCAACTTGCTGGATAAGATAAGAGAGTAGAGACCAGATTCGTTGATGATCAACATATCCTGTGTTCCACCACTAGTAGGGATGCCCTGTTTTAGGGCGTCCTCTTCATCAACGTGAAGAGCAATCGCATTTCTAGCCTTGCTATATCCTAGGATGTCTGCAACATCTTTCCCAACGAACCACGGCTCGTCATCAATTGTCAAAGTACGGACTTCCTGCCCGTGAAAATTAAAAATTTCGTTCATAATATTCCTTTCTAAATTTGATATAATGAAATAAAACTCGCCAGAGCTATTTAAGTAAAGTATTTTTAAACGACTGTTTGACAGATACTATATGAGGCGCTTCACGGTTATTTATATAATCAACCTGAATAAGTGTCTCTGGCACTTCATCTTTCTTTGTCTCCCAAATTATCTTGATACCTTGAAGACCAATATCTTCTGCTCGAAAATCAATCCCGTTCAAAATAACTCGTGGAATACTAGAGTCGCTATCTATCTTAATTTCTAAATTTTGAATTGGTAGTAAATTTTTTGATAGGCTGCTCATATCTCTTTCCTTCCTATTGTTGTCCCCATTTTGCTATAATTAAAGCAGGTCCTTAAGAAATTCTTCAAGTTCCTTACGCTGAGACTCAGCAAGCTCTGCTCTTTCAATAGCTTGTTGAGTCATCAGTGTTTTAAGACTACTACTTAATTTTTTTCTATCGATGTAACTATTTTTAAATCCCTTATTTGCCATATCTTCCTCTCCTTTCTATTTTTCTCTCCTTTTTGCTATAATAAAAGCAGAAAGGAAGTGATCTAATGCCACAAATCACCAATGATAATGTCCAGATTTGGACACTCTATATCACAGTAATAATTGCAGTTATCGGTTTTGTTTTTAATACCATTTCACTCTGGCAAACAAAGAAAGCTACAGAGGATATGGCAAAGCCTTATATTAATGTTTATGTAGATGTCTATGCAGTTAAAAATCAACAACGTACCTTTGTTTTTAAAAACTTTGGCCAAACTCCAGCATATATAGATAATATTCAGATAGATGGCGAATTGGATCCATTGAATTCTGTACACCGCTTCAACTCACTTATCGGAAATATGATTGCCCCAGGACAAAAATTTACATCATCAATAGACCCAGATTATAAAGGTCGAATTACACTGACAATTACTTACTCCGATAGCAAGAAACACAAATATATAGACAAGTTTGTACTTGATGCTACATTGGCATCTGCAATGTTCTACACTGTAAACGAGAGCAATAAAAGCGATTCTCCAGCTACAGCTATCAGACAATCGACCATGGCTCTATTACGCGATCTACGATAGAACCATCTCCGAGCGATTTTACAGTTCAAACATCACGTAAGAATTCAATTTTTATCTCAACAGTTTCATCGTCAAGTGTATTGGCGATGATTTTATTTTTTGCGTCAATCGCTTCGTTCAAGTCTTTACAAGTTAATTCATAAAATACATTTACATTTGCATTCATCTCTTCCCCTCCTATTAGTGAATTTTTTTGTTCTATTTTTTGTTAGCAATTCTATCCATTGTATCTAAAGTAAGTTTTTGTATCTCTTTTCGTGCTTGCAATTCATTGTCAAAAAAATTCTCAAGCATTTCGGTCAATCTATTCGAATATCCTCGCAATAGCATTACCGTCACCAAAAATGAAGTAATAGCTGATACAATGACCACATAAAGAAAAACTTCCATCTCCACCCTCCTACTCCAGCACCTTACTGCCGACTACCAATCGTTTAACGACAACGTCCATCTCCTTAAATTCGGCATTCTCTGCACAGTAGCGGACGCTCTCGCTGATGATGTGACAAATAGATACGCCGTATTCGTTCGCCAGCTCCGTAGCGATCTCCCAGGCATCTCTGTCAATCCGTGTTACTTTTTGCGCTGCGTTGTTCATATTATTTCCTCCTACAACATATCTTCCACTCTACACCCTAGCGCCTTGGCGATGACCACCGCCTGCGACAGCGTCACTGCCTTCAGGTCGTTCTCGATACGAGACAAGGTCGTGTAGTCTATCAAGGTTCGCTTAGCAAGCTCACGCAAGCCCAGCTTTTGAGCCGTTCTCAGCTCCCTCATTTTCGCTCCATACATTGACTTTTTCCTTTCTACTAATAGGTCTTTTCAAAACTGTTGGTACTTGTCAACAGTTTTGATAGAATTATTCTATCGATTTTGAAAAAAGTTTGACCTTCTTTGATGTTAGGTGTTTTATTTCACTTTTCGTGAAGTCTGAGGTGTGAATATATCGCCCAATTCTTTACCGAAATAATGGGCGATTTTGAACATTTCACTCAGTTTAAAATCTTGTTTACCTAATTCTTTGTTGCGATAGCTATTCTCGCTTTTTCCAATAACATCTGCCATTTCTTTCTGAGAAATATTCTTTTCCTTCCTCAGTTTATATAAAAGAATTTGCAAACCATAATCACCTCCTATTCATTTTAAAAAAACCATTTCCAGATGAAGTACACCCAGATAAAACCGGTTAGCGTCCAGCAGACCACATTCCAAAATTTCTTCTTGTCTTTCATGACAAATCTTTCGAGATATGCTATACTAATAGTGAGCTTTGGGGCTTTCGCCCCGCTCACCCCACTTCTATTTCAAGAAGTGTTTGATTAACTCAACACTGGCTGTAATCACTGTTGAGATAACCAGAGCCTTAGGACCGTCAAGCCATGGCTCTTTTTTTGTTGCCTTTTCAGGCTTTTTGCGTCTCCGCATATCTCTTTTCCTCCTGTATTTATTTGATTGATTACCTCAACCATGATTTAATTATACCTCACTTTTCGTGAAGTGTCAATAGTTTTTTTGCGAAAAAACAAAAAAACTTTTCTTTCCGTGAATATTTTGTTATAATCTACTTAATAAAACACTCAGGAGAAATATATGACTGACAAAGAATTAGCTATATACATCGGAACAAAAATAAAAGAATATCGATTACAGCGCGGATTGACGCAAAAAGAATTAGCTACTTTAGTGGATATGGGTGATACAACTATAGCAAACTATGAAAAAGGTTTCCGTACTCCTAAAAAGAATACTTTGTTTAAAATATCCTCTGCTCTCAGCGTAACTATTGACGATTTATTTCCACCTATTCGTAAAGCAGACACCCCCACAGCGTCCCTAGATTCGCTCACACAGCAGATAAATGATAAGTTGGTACAATTAACCCCAGATAATAAAAAAATCGTCCTACGGACTTCTGAGGAGCTTCTGAAGAGTCAAGACGCAAACGGCGAGATGTACACAGAGCAAAACGAAGAAAAACGAAGAAAAACGAAGTATCGGAAGTTATCAGCTTGTATCAAGTTGAGGTAGTATCTGAAACGGCAGCAGCTTCTGGATTTAACTATGGATTTGGTTACGACGATACAGATAGAGAGACTATAGAGGTTGACGAGCAACCGCCACGCCATGATATTGCGACCAAGGTCAGCGGAGACTCCATGCAACCTGACTACCAAGACGGAGATATTCTCTATTTAGTAGACAAGGGACTGACTACCTACAACGGAGACCTAGCAGTTATCGCATACGGAGACCGTTCTTACTTTAAGAAGATCTATACCGAAAACGGACGCTTACGCCTCGTATCGCTCAATGACAAGTACGAAGACATCACCCTAGACTTCCCACCAGCCGAAGACACACACATCAAGATTTATACAGTTATCGGGGTGTATAG
>NZ_VMML01000097.1:0-14147 GCF_013277175.1 Streptococcus sp. 3167
CGGTTAGTTTCCTAGTTTGATCTTTGATTTTCATTGAGTATTAGTAATTCAGTTACTAACTCGTCAACTCTGATTTATCCAATAAAATTGAAAAGGATGGAAAAAAGGATAAATTTATGATATACTTTATTTTGAAGACCTTATTAGAAATCTTGAAAGAGTATTGAAAACTTAGAATGAGAAAAATTGTTATCAATGGTGGATTACCACTGCAAGGTGAAATCACTATTAGTGGTGCTAAAAATAGTGTCGTTGCCTTAATTCCAGCTATTATCTTGGCTGATGATGTGGTGACTTTGGATTGCGTTCCAGATATTTCGGATGTAGCCAGTCTTGTCGAAATCATGGAATTGATGGGAGCTACTGTTAAGCGTTATGACGATGTATTGGAGATTGACCCAAGAGGTGTTCAAAATATTCCAATGCCTTATGGTAAAATTAACAGTCTTCGTGCATCTTACTATTTTTATGGGAGCCTCTTAGGCCGTTTTGGTGAAGCGACAGTTGGTCTACCGGGAGGATGTGATCTTGGTCCTCGTCCGATTGACTTACACCTTAAGGCGTTTGAAGCTATGGGTGCCACTGCTAGCTACGAGGGAGATAACATGAAGTTATCTGCTAAAGATACAGGACTTCATGGTGCAAGTATTTACATGGATACGGTTAGTGTGGGAGCAACGATTAATACGATGATTGCTGCGGTTAAAGCAAATGGTCGTACTATTATTGAAAATGCAGCCCGTGAACCTGAGATTATTGATGTAGCTACTCTCTTGAATAATATGGGTGCCCATATCCGTGGGGCAGGAACTAATATCATCATTATTGATGGTGTTGAAAGATTACATGGAACCCGTCATCAGGTGATTCCAGACCGCATTGAAGCTGGAACATATATATCTTTAGCTGCTGCAGTTGGTAAAGGAATTCGTATAAATAATGTTCTTTACGAACACCTGGAAGGGTTTATTGCTAAGTTGGAAGAAATGGGAGTGAGAATGACTGTATCTGAAGACAGCATTTTTGTCGAGGAACAGTCTAATTTGAAAGCAATCAATATTAAGACAGCTCCTTACCCAGGCTTTGCAACTGATTTGCAACAACCGCTTACCCCTCTTTTACTAAGAGCGAATGGTCGTGGTACAATTGTCGATACGATTTACGAAAAACGTGTAAATCATGTTTTTGAACTAGCAAAGATGGATGCGGATATTTCGACAACAAATGGTCATATTTTGTACACGGGTGGACGTGATTTACGTGGGGCCAGTGTTAAAGCGACCGACTTAAGAGCTGGGGCTGCACTAGTCATTGCTGGGCTTATGGCTGAAGGTAAAACTGAAATTACCAATATCGAGTTTATCTTACGTGGTTATTCTGATATTATCGAAAAATTACGTAATTTAGGAGCGGATGTTAGACTTGTTGAGGATTAAACCGTAGAGGTGTTTATGAATATTTGGACCAAATTAGCAATGTTTTCTTTTTTTGAAACGGATCGCTTGTATTTGCGTCCTTTCTTTTTTAGTGATAGTCAGGACTTCCGCGAGATAGCTTCAAATCCAGAAAATCTTCAATTTATTTTCCCAACGCAGGCAAGTCTGGAAGAAAGTCAATATGCACTGGCCAATTACTTTATGAAGTCCCCTTTGGGAGTGTGGGCAATTTGTAACCAGAAAAATCAACAAATGATTGGTTCTATTAAATTTGAGAAGTTAGATGAAATCAAAAAAGAAGCTGAGCTTGGCTATTTTTTGAGAAAAGATGCTTGGTCGCAAGGATTTATGACAGAGGTTGTTAGAAAAATTTGTCAGCTTTCTTTTGAGGAATTTGGCTTAAAACAATTATCTATCATTACCCACCTTGAAAATGAAGCTAGCCAAAGAGTTGCTCTTAAGTCTGGATTTAGTTTGTTCCGTCAGTTTAAGGGAAGTGATCGTTACACAAGAAAAATGCGGGATTATCTTGAATTTCGGTATGTAAAAGGAGAGTTCAATGAGTAAGCATCAGGAAATTTTAAGCTATTTGGAGGAATTACCAGTAGGTAAAAGGGTCAGTGTTCGTAGCATTTCGAATCATCTAGGAGTTAGTGATGGAACAGCCTATCGGGCTATTAAAGAAGCTGAAAACCGTGGAATTGTGGAGACCCGTCCTAGAAGTGGAACAATTCGTGTTAAATCCCAGAAAGTTGCTATAGAGAGATTAACGTTTGCTGAAATTGCAGAAGTGACTTCTTCTGAGGTTCTGGCTGGGCAAGAAGGTTTAGAGAGAGAATTTAGTAAGTTTTCAATTGGTGCCATGACTGAACAAAATATCTTGTCTTACCTTCATGATGGGGGGCTCTTGATTGTCGGAGACCGAACCCGTATTCAGTTGCTAGCCTTGGAAAATGAAAATGCAGTTCTGGTTACAGGGGGATTTCAGGTTCATGATGATGTGCTTAAACTGGCCAATCAAAAAGGGATTCCTGTTCTAAGAAGTAAGCATGATACCTTTACCGTCGCGACCATGATCAATAAAGCCTTGTCAAATGTCCAAATCAAGACTGATATTCTGACAGTTGAGAAACTTTATCGCCCTAGTCATGAGTATGGTTTTCTGAGAGAGACAGATACAGTTAAAGATTATTTGGACTTGGTTCGTAAGAATCGTAGCAGCCGTTTCCCTGTTATCAATCAACATCAGGTCGTTGTTGGCGTTGTAACCATGAGAGACGCTGGTGATAAATCACCAAGCACGACAATTGATAAGGTTATGTCTCGTAGTCTATTTTTGGTTGGATTATCGACAAATATTGCCAATGTGAGTCAACGGATGATCGCAGAAGACTTTGAAATGGTACCAGTTGTTCGAAGCAATCAAACTTTGCTTGGCGTTGTGACGCGGCGAGATGTCATGGAGAAGATGAGTCGTTCCCAAGTTTCGGCTCTACCAACTTTTTCTGAGCAGATTGGACAAAAGCTCTCTTATCACCATGATGAAGTAGTCATTACAGTGGAACCCTTTATGCTAGAAAAAAATGGAGTTTTGGCTAATGGTGTATTGGCAGAAATTCTGACCCACATGACCCAAGATTTAGTTGTTAATAGTGGTCGCAATCTCATTATCGAGCAGATGCTGATCTACTTTTTGCAGGCTGTTCAGATAGATGATATATTGCGCATTCAGGCACGGATTATTCATCATACGAGACGGTCAGCTATAATTGATTACGATATTTATCATGGTCACCAGATTGTTTCAAAAGCAAATGTGACTGTTAAAATTAATTAGAAACTAGGAGAAAAGATGATAACATTAAAATCAGCTCGTGAAATCGAAGCTATGGACAAGGCTGGTGATTTTCTAGCAAGTATTCATATAGGCTTACGTGATTTGATTAAGCCAGGCGTAGATATGTGGGAAGTTGAAGAATATGTCCGCCGTCGTTGTAAAGAAGAAAATTTCCTTCCACTTCAGATTGGGGTTGACGGTGCCATGATGGACTATCCTTATGCTACCTGTTGCTCTCTTAATGATGAAGTAGCTCATGCTTTCCCTCGTCACTATATCTTGAAAGATGGTGATTTGCTCAAGGTTGACATGGTTTTGGGAGGTCCAATTGCTAAGTCTGATTTGAATGTCTCAAAATTAAACTTCAACAATGTTGAGCAAATGAAGAAATACACTCAGAGCTATTCTGGTGGTTTAGCAGACTCTTGTTGGGCTTATGCTGTAGGTACACCGTCCGAAGAAGTGAAAAACTTGATGGATGTAACTAAAGAAGCAATGTATAAGGGGATTGAGCAAGCTGTTATTGGGAACCGTATTGGTGATATTGGTGCAGCCATTCAAGAATACGCTGAAAGTCGTGGTTACGGTGTAGTGCGTGATTTGGTTGGTCATGGTGTTGGCCCAACCATGCACGAAGAACCAATGGTTCCTAACTATGGTATTGCTGGTCGTGGACTTCGTCTCCGTGAAGGAATGGTCTTGACTATTGAACCAATGATTAATACAGGTGACTGGGAAATCGATACAGATATGAAAACCGGTTGGGCGCATAAGACCATTGACGGTGGATTGTCATGTCAGTATGAACACCAATTTGTCATTACGAAAGATGGACCTGTTATCTTGACTAGCCAAGGTGAAGAAGGAACTTATTAATAAAAATTGAAAAGACTACTGGAAGTTTATTTTGATAAAAAATCCAGTAGATCTTTTCATAATAAAACGCATTGTATCAAGTGTTAGGGGCTGATATCATGCGTTTTTCTGACTTTAAGATTTTTTCCAACTCTGTTTGTAACCACATCATAACAGAGGGTCTAGGATTCAGGGCTCTCCTCCTATATACTATTAGTAAAGCAAAACTAGGGGAGAATATTTTAGTGTCGCAATCTATTGTTCCTGTAGAGGTTTTACGATATCGTTGTTTTGGTTTTAAAAAGAGAAATGGAATTCTGTTTAACGTTCGTATTGCCAATCTTAAATTTACCTTTTTTATATTGATGTATTGAGCTAGTTCATGAAAAAATTAAGTGAAAAAGTCGAGTGTTTTAGAAACCTACAGTGTAGTATTCTAGTTTCAATCCGCTATATTTTGCTACTCCCCGTAAAGTTTCTATTTTCCCTGATTTCTGATATAATAGAAATATTGACTTCAAGAGTAAGGAAGAGAAGATGAACGCATTATTAAATGGAATGAATGACCGTCAGGCTGAGGCGGTGCAAACGACAGAAGGTCCCTTGTTGATTATGGCGGGGGCTGGCTCTGGAAAGACCCGAGTTTTGACCCACCGTATCGCTTATTTAATCGATGAAAAGCTGGTCAATCCTTGGAATATCTTGGCTATTACCTTCACTAACAAGGCTGCGCGTGAGATGAAAGAGCGTGCTTATAGCCTTAATCCAGCTACTCAGGACTGTCTGATTGCGACCTTTCACTCCATGTGTGTGCGTATTCTGCGTCGCGATGCGGACCATATTGGTTACAATCGCAATTTTACTATTGTAGATCCAGGGGAGCAGCGAACTCTCATGAAACGCATTCTCAAGCAGTTGAACTTGGATCCTAAAAAATGGAATGAACGAACTATTTTGGGAACCATTTCCAATGCTAAGAATGATCTGATTGATGATGTAGCTTATGCTGCCCAAGCTGGCGATATGTATACGCAAATCGTGTCCCAGTGTTATACAGCTTATCAGAAAGAACTGCGTCAGTCGGAGTCGGTTGACTTTGATGATTTGATTATGCTGACCCTGCGTCTCTTTGATCAAAATCCTGATGTCTTGACCTACTATCAGCAGAAGTTTCAGTACATCCATGTTGATGAGTACCAAGATACCAACCACGCTCAGTATCAATTGGTCAAACTCTTGGCTTCACGCTTTAAAAATATCTGTGTGGTTGGGGATGCGGATCAGTCCATCTACGGTTGGCGTGGTGCTGATATGCAGAATATTTTGGATTTCGAGAAAGATTATCCCCAAGCCAAGGTTGTTTTGTTAGAAGAAAATTATCGCTCTACGAAGACTATTCTTCAAGCGGCCAACGAGGTCATTAAAAACAACAAAAACCGCCGTCCTAAGAATCTCTGGACCCAAAATGCTGATGGGGAACAAATCGTTTACTATCGTGCCAATGATGAACTAGATGAGGCTGTATTTGTAGCCAAAACCATCGATGAACTTGGTCGGAGTCAAAACTTCCTTCACAAGGATTTTGCAGTTCTCTATCGGACTAATGCGCAGTCCCGTACTATTGAGGAAGCCCTGCTCAAGTCAAACATTCCTTATACCATGGTTGGTGGAACCAAGTTCTACAGCCGTAAGGAAATCCGCGATATTATCGCTTATCTTAATCTTATTGCTAATTTGAGTGACAATATCAGTTTTGAGCGTATTATCAACGAACCAAAACGTGGAATTGGGCCAGGTACTGTTGAGAAAATTCGTGACTTTGCAAATATGCAAAACATGTCTATGCTAGATGCTTCAGCCAATATCATGTTGTCTGGTATCAAGGGTAAAGTAGCCCAATCTATCTGGGATTTTGCCAATATGATTCTGGATTTGCGGGAGCAACTGGACCAGTTAAGCATTACTGAGTTGGTTGAGGCCGTCCTAGAAAAAACAGGTTACGTCGATATTCTAAATGCTCAAGCGACTTTAGAAAGCAAGGCTCGGGTTGAAAATATTGAAGAGTTCCTTTCTGTGACGAAAAACTTTGATGACACCTCTGATGGGCCAGAAGAAGAAACTGGTTTGGATAAACTAAGTCGTTTCTTAAATGACTTGGCCTTGATTGCGGACACAGATTCAGGTAGTCAGGAGACATCAGAAGTGACCTTGATGACCCTGCATGCTGCCAAAGGTCTCGAGTTTCCAGTTGTCTTTTTGATTGGGATGGAAGAAAATGTCTTTCCACTTAGTCGTGCGGCTGAAGATCCAGATGAATTAGAAGAAGAGCGCCGTCTAGCCTATGTAGGTATCACGCGTGCAGAGAAAATCCTCTATCTAACAAATGCCAACTCGCGCCTGCTTTTTGGTCGTACCAACTACAACCGTCCCACTCGTTTTATTAACGAAATCAGCTCGGACTTACTTGAGTATCAAGGTCTGGCTCGTCCAGCAAATACAAGCTTTAAGGCATCTTATAGCAGTGGTGGGGTTGCCTTCGGTCAAGGTATGAGTCTTGCCCAGGCTCTTCAAGACCGTAAACGCAGTGCTGCCCCAAAATCTATCCAGTCAAGCGGTCTCCCATTTGGTCAATTTACAGCTGGAGCAAAATCAGCTTCTAGCGAGGCAAATTGGTTCATTGGTGACATTGCCCTCCACAAGAAGTGGGGAGAGGGAACTGTTGTGGAAGTTTCAGGTAGCGGTGCTACGCAGGAATTGAAAATCAATTTCCCAGAAGTAGGTTTGAAAAAACTTTTGGCTAGTGTGGCCCCAATTGAGAAAAAAATCTAATTTTTCATCCTTCTCACGAATAATAAAGTGAGGAGGATTTTTATGTACAGTATTTCATTCCAAGAAGATTCACTATTACCAAGAGAAAGACTGGCCAAGGAAGGAGTTGAAGCGCTCAGTAATCAAGAGTTGCTAGCTATTTTACTCAGGACAGGAACACGTCAAGCTAGCGTTTTTGAAATTGCCCAGAAAGTCTTGAGCAATCTTTCAAGCCTAACGGATTTGAAAAAAATGACCCTGCAGGAATTGCAGAGTCTGTCTGGTATCGGCCGTGTTAAGGCCATAGAATTACAAGCTATGATTGAACTGGGCCATCGTATTCACAAACACGAGACTCTTGAGATGGAAAGTATTCTCAGCAGTCAAAAGTTGGCCAAGAAGATGCAACAGGAATTGGGGGACAAAAAACAAGAGCACCTGGTGGCGCTCTATCTCAATACTCAAAATCAAATCATTCATCAACAGACCATTTTTATCGGTTCTGCAACTCGTAGTATCGCTGAGCCGCGAGAGATTCTTCACTATGCTATCAAGCATATGGCGACTTCACTCATCTTGGTCCACAATCACCCTTCGGGAGCGGTAGCGCCTAGCCGAAATGATGATCATGTCACTAAAATTGTTAAAGAAGCCTGCGACCTGATGGGGATTGTCCTCTTGGACCATTTGATTGTCTCACAATCTAGTTACTTTAGTTACCGTGAAAAGACAGATTTAATCTAAAGTTCATTAACAACATAGTCAAAGAGGTTTTTATCTTTGGGGCGATTTTCAAATAGAAATTCTGGGTGCCATTGGACACCGAGAAAGGCAACATCATCCGTACTCATGACAGCTTCAATAATACCATCTTTAGGATCATGAGCCGCAATCTTTAAATTTGGTGCTAAATCCTTGATACTCTGGTGATGGAAGGAGTTGATATGGGAGATTTCTCCATAGATTTCTCGGAGAACAGTATCAGGTTCTGTCACCAAGCGTTGAGTTGTGTACTCGGCAGAACAATTCTGCCAATGATCTTCGATATCTTGGTACAGAGTTCCGCCCATGGCAACGTTAAAAAGCTGAGTCCCACGACAGACGGAGAAAATAGGCTTTTTCTGTTTGATAGCTTCCTTGATGAGGGCTAGTTCGAATATATCTCTTTGAAGGTGGTAGTCATCGCTATCAATGGTTTTTGGTTCACCATAGAATTTTGGATCAACATTTTGCCCACCTGTCAAGATGAGCTTGTCAATCATACTGATATAGTGGCAGGCCATTTCTTGATCACCAATCGGTAGGATGATGGGAATCCCTCCAGCGTCTTTAACGCCTTCCACAAAGCCTTTTGCTGCGTAGCTCATCATGATGTCATCATCTGGATGAGTTTTTTCGTTTCCTGTTATCCCAATAACTGGTTTTTTCATAAAATGATTTTCGCTTTCTAATCCTCTTTTCGCATGAAGTAGAGGAGGGTTTGGAGTTCACTTGTCAAATCGACATACTGAACGACCACATCTTTTGGTAAATGCAGATGGACTGGTGAAAAACTAAGAATTCCTTTCACACCAGCATCTACCAAGAGATTAGCAACCTCTTGTGACTTAACACTGGGAACGGTCAGGATAGCAGTCTTGACATCGGCATCCTTGATTTTATCCTTGATTTGAGAAATTCCGTAAATGGGAATCCCGTCAGGAGTTTGGGTACCGACTTCAGGATGGTCATCCAGGTCAAATGCCATGATAATCTTCATCTTGTTACGCTCATGAAAGCGGTAGTGGAGAAGGGCATGGCCCATATTTCCAATACCAACCAGCATGACATTGGTAATAGAGTTATCATTGAGCAAATCGGCAAAAAATGTCATCAGTTTTTTGACATCATAGCCAAAACCACGACGACCAAGTTCACCAAAATAGGAAAAATCACGACGTACGGTCGCTGAATCAATACCGATAGCCTCTGCAATTTGTTTAGAGTTGGCACGTTCAATCTTTTCTGCATGAAATCTCTTAAAAATTCGATAGTAGAGAGAGAGTCTTTTCGCTGTAGCTTTTGGAATAGCAAACTGTTTATCTTTCACAAAATCACAACCTTTCTATTCTTCTATTTTATAGAAACATTGTGAAAAAATCAACAAAAACAAGAAAAAACTAAGAAAAATCTTAGTTTTGATGTAAAAAATCTGTATGTGATAGAAAACGGTAGAGGTCTCCGACCAGACCCTGATAAATTTTCTGGCTATTAAAAGTCAGAGAAGTTACATAAAGTGTATCTGGCAGGGTCACACATCCTGACAAAGCCAGCATGAGAGCTTCATAATCCTCATACTTGAGTGTACGCTCTACATGATAGCTGTCCTTATAGGTCAATTCAAACATATGGGACCTATCTTTCTGATTTTGTAAAGACACCACGTTCTACCAAGCTATCCATGAGGAAGTAGAATTTTTCCTGATGAATGTGGTGGTCTTCTGATTTGAAAATATCAACTAGACGAAGACCAAACTTGTCAGTGATATTGATTTTAGCCCCTGTAAGTTCCTTGTTAATGATGATTTTGAGTTGGAAGCCTTCACCGCTGTTTGGCACTTTTTCCAAAAGGCGAGTCAATTCATAGTTACCAACCTTAGTCTCAAAAAAGGTGTTATCTTTGAGGGTGAATTTTTTAACAGAAGGGCTAAGAGTGTAGTCGTAACGACAATTTTTTAACTGAATGGTTTTTTCAAATGCCATATGGCTAACCTCCGATAATTTCTTTTAAGGTTTTTGCGAGGGTTTGTAGGTCTTCAACAGTATTTTGTGGCGACAAACTGATACGAACGGATTCCTTCAAGCGTTCTGAATTTGCCCCGTACATGGCTTCAAGAACATGGCTGGATTGGACAATGCCTGCCGTACAGGCTGAGCCAGTAGAGATAGAAATTCCAGCCAAATCTAGCCGAAGGAGTAAAAGGTCATTTTTCTGATCAGGAAATCCAATATTGAGAACATAAGGGAGATGATGTTGTCCTCTATTCACGTAATACTGAATTCCTTCTAGCTCTGCAAGAAAGGCAGTTTCTAGATTTTGTACATGTTGGAAATGTTCTTCCTGTTTTTCTAGGTCTTCTTTTAGGGCTGCAACCATACCCACGATGGCAGCTAGATTTTCAGTTCCGGCTCGTTTTTTCTGTTCTTGGTCTCCGCCATGAAGATAGGAATCAAAATCCATGCTAGATGCGTAGAGAAAACCGATTCCCTTAGGACCATGGAACTTGTGGGCAGAAGCAGTGAGAAAATCAATGCCCAATTCTTCTGGGTGTATAGGGATTTTACCAATAGCCTGAACTGCATCGACATGATAGGCGGCTGGGTGTTGCTTGAGTATTTGGCCAATTTCAGCAATGGGCAGTAGGTTTCCAGTCTCATTATTGGCAAACATGGTAGAAACCAAAATCGTATCGTCACGTAAGGCCTCTTGAATTTGCTGGGCGGTGATTTCTTGATTTTCTGGCTGGATAATGGTTGCTTCAAACCCAAAGTGTTGAACCAAGTAATCAATTGTTTCAAGGACAGCATGGTGCTCAATAGCAGTTGTGATAATATGTTTTCCTTGTTCTTGGTGACGAAGGCAGTAACCAATGATAGCAGTATTGTTGCCTTCTGTCCCACCAGAAGTGAAAAAGATATGTTGAGGTTTTGTCCCCAGTAACTGAGCTAGCTCCTGACGGGCTTCTCGCAATAGTTTGCCAGCTTGACGACCATGAGCATGAATACTAGAAGGATTTCCATAGGTTTCTTGCATAACCTCGGTCATAGCTGAAATAGCAACTGCTGACATAGGAGTCGTTGCAGCATTGTCCAAATAAATCAAAGAATCACCTTATTTCTTTTTGTTGTAGGCAAAGAGTGGGCTGACTGGTTTTCTTTCGTGGATACGGACGATAGCATCACCAATTAACTCACTAGCAGTGATGTAGCATACGTTTTTAGGAGTTTTTTCTTTTGTTGCTACTGAATCAGTCACAAGAATTTCTTTAATATTAGTATTGTCAAGAAGTTCAGCAGCTCCTTCGACGAAGAGGCCGTGGCTAGAAACAGCATAAATTTCTGTAGCTCCTTCACGTTCAACGATTTTAGCAGCTTCAGAGAAGGTACGTCCTGTATTTAAAATATCATCAATCAAGATAGCTTTCTTACCTTCAACATCACCAATGATATAACCTTCGTTGCGAGTTGCATCGTCTTGAGGATAGTCGATAATGGCGATAGGAGCGTCAAGATATTCAGCCAAGCTACGCGCACGTTTGACACCTGAATTTTTAGGGCTAACGACAACAACATCTGAACCGAGTAGTCCCTTATCGCAGTAATGTTTTGCAAATAGGGGGACAGTGAAAAGATTATCCACTGGAATATCAAAGAAACCTTGAACCTGAACGGCATGCAAATCAAGAGTCAGGATACGATCAACCCCAGCCTTAACCAGCATATTGGCAACTAGTTTTGCTGTAAGTGGCTCACGAGGACAAGCAATGCGGTCTTGACGTGCATAGCCAAAATATGGAAGGACAACGTTGATACTGTGGGCACTTGCACGCACACAAGCGTCGACCATGATCAACAATTCCATTAGGTGGTTGTTGACAGGGAAACTTGTTGATTGGATGATGTAAACATCATAACCACGGACACTTTCTTCGATATTCACTTGGATTTCTCCGTCTGAAAATTGACGTGACGATAGTTTTCCAAGTGGGACACCAACAGCTTCAGCAATTTTCTGTGCAATCTCTTGGTTAGAGTTGAGTGCGAAAAGTTTCATGTTTTTTCTATCTGACATTATAGACCGTCCTCTGTAAACTTTTTAAATCCTAGTGATATTTATCTTACATATATGAACTAGAACCTGTGTATTTTTATCTTTTCTATTTTACCAAAAAATGGAGATTATTTCAGCTATTTTTCATGCTTTTGACAAATCGAACCAATTTTGAAGGAGCTTTTTGATAGGAAATCTGATTTTCCTCTAAAAATTGCTGGAAATCCTGTTTGCCTTGCTCATGATTTTCCACTTCAAGCTCTAATTCATAATCTGTCATATCAAAGTACTGACTTTCATCCAGTGCCATGAGGCCAATAGCTGTTTGCATTTCATAGCGAAGCGTTGTTAGACAACCAAGAACCTGCCATTCACTAGTTTGGATACCATGTTTCGCCAATTCATCCAATACTATCCCTTGAGGAAATTCTTTCTTGCTCAGATAGTTTTCAGCATCTTTTAGTTGCAATTTTTGGTTGTATTCCATGTTTCCAACACTCTGCGGGACTTTGAGTGTCAATTCTGCCCAGTCTTCAAAAGTTCGAATGCGCATAGCAACTTTCTTTTCTCGCAGCTCAAAATCAGGTGTGTCGATGTAGTAATTTTTTTGAAGAACAGGAGTGACACCTGTGAACTGGTCTTTTAGACGATCATACTCATCTTTTTTCAATAGTGTTTTCAATTCAATTTCTAAATGTTTCATTTTTCTTACCTTTTCTTTATCGTTGAAAGCGGATTATGGTATAAACTGCTCACGTCTTCCTAGTCCCTTGAAATCAGTGGGTTTCTAGCATGTCAACTAAAAGTGAATACGAGATTGAATACGGCATGACTTTTAGCTGGAGCGGATGAAATCCATGAGTTGATTGACGACTTCAAAACGTTGATTATCATTGATGTGGGTATACATATCAAGGGTGGTTTGGACATTGTTATGACCTAATCTGTCTGAAATGATTTTGGCTGTAACACCTGCTTCAAATAGGAGAGAAGCGTGTGTGTGCCTGAAACCGTGAGGAGTGATTTTTTTGACATCTTTATGTTCACAAAAGAATCTTCTAAGTCTCTCTTTAACAGCTGAAGGAGAAATCCATCCTCCGAAACTATTCGTAAAAATATAATTCGAATCATGTTTGTAAGGCACACTAGCCCGAAAATATTCTTTTATCTGCTGACGCTTCCAGAATTTCAATACATTCAGAGTTTCATCATCTAAGGTGATAACCCTCTTACTCCTTTTGGTTTTAGGATCCTGAACAGTTTGCTTGTCACCAATTACGACAGCCGTACGAGAAATATCCAATCGTTTATTTTCAAAATCAACATCTGACCAGATGAGTCCGATAGCTTCTCCAGTCCTCAAACCAGTAAAAGCTAGTAAGTGATAAAAGGTATACTCTACAGGCTTACAATCTACTCTGCAAACTTTAAGAAACTCCGTTAGTTCCTGCTTTGTATAATAGTTCTCCTTAGCCTTTAAAGGCTTGTTTTTAGGCTTGATAATCTTATCTAATGGATTTGACTTAATGATGTCAATAGAAGTGGCATATTTGAAAATACGGCTGATTACAGAGTAGTAATTGGCATATAGGATATAGCGATTACTTAACTGGATAGCAACCTTTTGACAATAAGCTACACTGATCTGCTGAATTTTCATATCTGTAAAATATGAGTCAATTATAATACGAAGTTTTTTCTTAACGTTCTGATAGGTTGTTGGTTTTACAGTACTTTTATAGCTATCAAGCCATAACTCAGCGACTTCAGCGAAAGTAGGGTTCTGAAAATCTTCATTGTTTGAAAAACCGTTCTCTTCAACATCTAAGAGAAGGTCACGTTCGGCAGCCTTTGCCTCTTTAATGGTTTTAAAACCACGTCGTGTTGTGCGTTTTTCTTTTCCAGTAGCAGGGTCTATGCCCAGATATGTTTGAAAGAGATATCTAGTCTCTCCTTTTTTTGTAATGTATTTTTTTATCATAAAAAGTCCTTTCTTTTCGATTGCTTGCCCGCATAGTTGAAAAGGTGTAGAACTTATGATAAACTATAGTTGTATTTTTTTATCATCCTTTCCATTGCTTGCTAGATGGAAAGTTAAATCCTCACACTCAAAGTTTGGCGATGGCGAGTGTGGGGATTTTTTGAGTTGTTTCCAAAATGGAAACAGTTGCTAGATAAAAAGAAAAGTAGTCGTATCAAATACGGCTACCATCACGTTATGGATCTAAAATCCAAACCTAAACTTTATGGAGCTAAACTCCTGATAGCTGTATTGTAATATAATTTTCAAAAAATATCAATTTTGCACAATAGACCTATGGGATGAGGTTGCTATTGGCGAATATGGGGGTGTTTTTGTTTATTTCAAGTATTTATAACTCAAAAAAGGGAAGTAACAATT
>NZ_VMML01000098.1:0-2907 GCF_013277175.1 Streptococcus sp. 3167
GCGCAGGAATTGCGAACGGATTTGTCGGCTGTTCAGGCCTATGTTGCTCAAGATGGTCAAAGACAGGAAAGCTTACAGCGCTATACTCGTGAGGAGAGCGCGAGACAAGCAAGAGCAGTTCGTGAGCAGATATCCAGAGATTATGTAGGGAAATCAAGCTATCAAGAAGACGTGGAGGGGATTCATCGGAGAATTGAAGGAGTTAAAACGAGTGCGAATAGAGAAATAACTAGCCAAATAGCTAGCTATCGTCAATCTGCCGACGGGACATTTAGGGATATTTCAAGCCAAATAACAACTTATAAGCAGGATATGACCAGGAACATTGCGAACCTATCCCATCAACTGGCAGGTAAGGTAGAGACTACTGACTTCCAGCGTGTTAAGGAAACCAGTGAACTTTACGAGCGGATTTTGGGCAATAGTGAAAATGGAATTGCGGATAAGGTTGCTCGCATGGCTATGACCAATCAACTGTTTCAGGTTGAGGTTGGGAAATATAGTGTAAGCGGCCCTAACCTCATTAAGAATAGTGATTTTAAAAATGATACGAATAAATGGGGCTCAACTCAAAATTTAGGAAGATTGGTTAAGCATAGCTTTTATCACAACGGGCAGAAAGACCTTATGCGTTTAAGCAATGCAACTAAAAACAAAAACTTTTTGTCTAGTCACCGTTTTAATCTTGAACGAAATACTGACTATGTACTGAATTTTAGAGGATTTAACAACAGTGCTCTAGCAAGCTATGATGTTTATATTTTGGGACGAAGAGCAGGCGAGAGCGATGGATTCACAATCTTTAAGAAAGTTGTTAGCAGCAAGAAACTATCTACCTCTAGATGCGAAGATGTCTCAGTAACTTTTAATTCCGGAGAAATGGATAATGCTTACATTCGTTTTGAGAACAATGGCTCATCATCAGGAACAGCTGATTTGTATATTACAGAAGTTGACTTGTACAAAGGTTATAAACCTAGAACATGGCAACCACATCCAGAAGATGCAGTCGCAGATGCGAATAAGAAGCTTGAAGCAACGCAAACAAAAATGACTCAACTAGCTGGCTCCTGGTTGGTTCAAAACATCAACAGTGCAGGTGATTTGATTTCGGGTATCAATCTAGGAGCCAATGGTCATAATCGTCTTTCTGGGAAATTAACCCATATAACAGGCGAGACCCTGATTGACAGAGCAGTCATCAAGTCTGCCATGGTTGATAAGTTGAAGACAGCTAATTTTGAATCAGGTTCAGTAACGACAGCTGTTTTAGCTGCCGAAGCGGTCACAGCTGATAAGGTAAAGTTTGATCATGCCTTTATTCGAAAACTTATTGCCAACGACGCCTTTATTGGAGAACTAACTTCTAAACGTATCTTTGCGACTAAGATTGAATCAGTTGTGAATCGCTCGACTTTCTTAGAAGCTTATCAGGGTCAAATAGGAGGGTTTACAATTGGTCGTTTTGCTCAAGGAAGAGGTCGCTGGATTTCTGGTGTCAACCAATTCTCGGTCGGCATGGGAAACGGCGAAGGCGGAAGCTACAATGGCGAAAATACCGCATTTTGGGCGAACTGGGGTTACAATTGGAACAGTCCTGGCCCCAATGCTTGGTATGTGACAACGTTAGGAGACATGCATTGCCGAAACGGAGCAAATTTCCACGGTAGGGTTGACTTTTCGAATTCATCGAGAGCAAACTTCTATGGGAATACTACTTTTTCTCGTTCTCCTGTGTTTTTAAATGGTATCGAACTTGGAAGTAAAGATGTGCTTGGTGATGGTTGGAATCCCAAAGGCGGAAGGAATGCGGTTGTTTGGTGGAATCAGGTCGGTAGCGGTAGCGTGAAGTATTGGATGGAACAAAAATCAGACAGACGCTTAAAAGAGAACATCACAGATACAGCTGTGAAAGCCTTGGACAAAATCAACAGATTAAGAATGGTTGCATTTGATTTCATCGAAAGTAAGAAACATGAGGAGATTGGTCTAATAGCTCAAGAGGCTGAAACCATCGTTCCAAGAATTGTCTCACGAGATCCTGAGAATCCAGATGGCTATCTACATATAGACTATACCGCTTTAGTTCCTTACTTAATCAAGGCCATTCAAGAATTAAATCAAAAAATAGAAAAAATGGAGAACAGACATGGATAATCACACAATCGACAAGCTAGTCGCTGAGTCGCTCGTCGACCGTTTGGCTGATATCGAATTGAACTATGCGCATTTAAATGTACACCATAGGCTGGCTTTGGCTGAATTACAGGCCTTTAAGGCGGTGCTGGAATATGACCCAGCGCTTAAAGAACTTTTTGACGAAACACAAGCGAAAATGAAAGGAAATAAGGAATGAATTACGAAGTAGCAATCAATCCCTACTTGAAAGGTGGGGAAAATGTAACAGTTGTCGCAATCAAGATGGAAAACAAGGGGCGCTATTCTTATGAGCAGTGCGAATTGCCAGGTGACCATACACAGGATAGTGAGGACGCCCTTATCCAAGCGGTTTTGGAATTGGTTCGCACCGAACTGGACCCAACAAGCGCCATTGTCAAGAACCAAGAACAACTGGCTAAGACGACGGAAGCGCTGGAGAGAGCCAACCAGCTCATGGATGGCATGCAGAAGGTCAATCTCCAGAATGCTCAGGATATTGAGGATATCTTAGCGCGATTGGAAGAGCTGGAAGCTCAAGGAGAGCCTGACCAGGGGGAGAAAGAGGAGACCGACGAGGACACCCCTCAGGTTACGGACACAGAAAACCAAGCTGAAGAAGCACAACCAACCCCAGCGGTAGAAGATAAGAAAGAAAGCGAGAAAGAAGATGACATTTCTGAAACGACAAACCAAGAGAGCCCTAGTGAAGACAATGGAGGTAGCAGCAATGAGTAAGATTACACTAGA
>NZ_VMML01000099.1:0-3342 GCF_013277175.1 Streptococcus sp. 3167
TTATCCAGATGCTTTTTTACGGGAAATTGCGGCACATTTTGATTGTGCTGTCCCTTCAGTATGGGCAGCTTTAAAGCAGATGAAGGTCACTTCAAAAAAAGATGACGAGCTTTAAGGAACAAGACCCAGAGAAAGTCGCTGAGTTTCTTGATATTTTGGATAACCTAAACGATTTACCAATCGTATACATTGATGAAACAGGAATCGACCGCTACCTCTATCGTCCTTATGCAGGGGCTCCTAGAGGGGAGAAAGTCTATGAAAAGATTAGCGGACGTCGTTTTGAGCGAACTTCAATTGTTGCAGGACAAGTAGACGGAGAGTTTATAGCTCCCATGATTTACAAGAACAGCAGGACAAGCGATTTCTTTGTGGAGTGGTTCAAAACGCAACTCCTGCCTGCTTTGAAGACACCTCATGTTATTATCATGGACAATGCTAGTTTTGATCCCAAGAACATTTTGGATGAACTCTGCATCCAAGATAAACACTTTTTCTTACCTCTACCGCCTTATTCACCAGATTTGAATCCTATTGAGCAAGCTTGGGCTATCTTGAAAAAGAAAGTAACAGATTTATTAAGGGAAGTCCCAACTATTTTTGAATGTTTGGAACGCTTTTTTAAAACTAAATAACTATATCAAGCAGATAGTAAAGAACCTTGGGCCTACTACTGGTTAGGAATCACTGGAGGGAAAGCTCCTGATTTTTTTGCTCTTTCTCAAATTTCTGATCAATCCTATCTCATCCAATCTGAAACTTGTCATACCCAGACTACTGCAAAACTCATCTCAGACATTGTTCGCTTCGCTCAGATTACAAAATCCAATGAATTAGCTCAACTCCATATCATGGGACAACTCCATGAACTGATGTTTCATCTGGGAACTATTGCTCCCAATCAGAAAAAAGAATATTTCATCAACCTACCAACTCTATCTTGAATGCAAACGATTAATTGATAGCCACTATCCTCAATCACTTACAATTCAAGATTTAACAAAAGAACTATCCGTTCACAGAAGCTACTTATCAAGCGTATTCAAAGAATTTAATACCTTATCACCCAAAGAATACCTACTCTACGTTCGAATGCACCGAGCTAAACAACTTCTCGAAAATACCCAAGAGTCCATCAAGGTAATTGCATATTCGGTAGGTTTTTCAGATCCACTCCATTTTTCAAAAGCTTATAAACAATACTTAAATCAGACCCCAAGTCATACAAGAAAAGAATCCTCTCAATACCAACTAGTGAGAAAGGCAACACTATGAAATCCTACCAAGCTGTCTATCAGATTCTAGCTAAAGAAAACGACTATATCAGCGGAGAAAAGATTGCAGAAGAACTATCACTGACCCGAACATCAATTTGGAAAGCCATCAGGCGCCTAGAACAAGAAGGCATTGAAATTGATAGTATCAAAAACAAAGGATATAAACTGATGAATGGTGACCTTATTCTTCCAGAGATTCTAGAAGAAAATCTTCCAATTAAAATCAGTTTTAAACCCGAAACAAAATCAACACAACTCGATGCAAAAGAAGCAATTGATTTAGGCTATGAAGCAAACACCCTCTATCTAGCTTCCTATCAAATAGCAGGGCGTGGCCGTTTTCAACGCTCCTTCTACTCTCCTCAAGGTGGCATTTATATGACCCTCCATCTTAAACCAAATCTTCCCTATGACAAATTACCGTCCTACACACTACTTGTAGCTGGAGCTGTCTACAAAGCCATTAAGAACCTAACTTTAATAGATGTCGACATAAAATGGGTCAATGATATCTACCTAAACAATCATAAAATTGGAGGAATTCTCACTGAAGCAATGACCTCTGTAGAAACAGGCTTAGTCACAGATATCATTATTGGAGTAGGTATCAATTTCACTATTAAAGACTTCCCTCAGGAATTAAAAGAAAAAGCTGCTAGCTTATTTAAAACTACAGCTCCAATAACAAGGAATGAATTAATCATAGAAATCTGGCGTGCTTTCTTCGAAACACCAGCAGATGAGTTATTATACCTATATAAAAAACAGTCATTCGTTCTTGGAAAAGAAGTTACTTTCACACTAGATCAAAAAGACTACAAGGGACTTGCTAAAGACATCTCTGAAAGTGGAAAACTTTTGGTGCAATGTGATAACGGAAAAGAAATCTGGCTCAATAGCGGAGAAATTTCTCTCAAGAGTTGGAAGTAATAATAAATTAGAACAACCATAAAATCGACAATATATAAAGATTTTAGCTTTTCTTCAACCCACTACAGTTGACAAAGAGCCTGAAAACTTCAAAAAACGGATTTTTAGGCTCTGAACATCAAAAAAGAAAGGACGAAATTTGTCCTTTCTCGAGCTTAGCTGACTTCAACCCACTACAGTTGACAAAGAGCCAAATGAAAAAGAGAGTTACAAACTCTCATTAAAACGGAGAATAAGGGATTCGAACCCTTGCGCCAGTTACCCGACCTAACGATTTAGCAAACCGTCCTCTTCAGCCTCTTGAGTAATTCTCCAATTAATGGGCACGAGTGGACTCGAACCACCGACCTCACGCTTATCAGGCGTGCGCTCTAACCACCTGAGCTACGCGCCCAAGTTAAAAAACTTGGTAATTTGAACAAAGTTCAAAGCGGGTGACGAGAATCGAACTCGCGACAACAGCTTGGAAGGCTGTAGTTTTACCACTAAACTACACCCGCATAAATACTATCAATAAAATGGCGCGAGACGGAATCGAACCGCCGACACATGGAGCTTCAATCCATTGCTCTACCAACTGAGCTACCGAGCCTTATTGCGGGAGCAGGATTTGAACCTACGACCTTCGGGTTATGAGCCCGACGAGCTACCGAGCTGCTCCATCCCGCGTTAATAAAAAAGGAGGATGTGGGATTCGAACCCACGCACGCTTTTACACGCCTGACGGTTTTCAAGACCGTTCCCTTCAGCCGGACTTGGGTAATCCTCCAATATTCAAATGGACCTTGTAGGACTTGAACCTACGACCACTCGGTTATGAGCCGAGAGCTCTAACCAGCTGAGCTAAAGGTCCGACAAGATCATTATAGCGGCGAAGGGGATCGAACCCCCGACCTCCCGGGTATGAACCGGACGCTCTAGCCAGCTGAGCTACACCGCCATGAATCGGGAAGACAGGATTCGAACCTGCGACACCTTGGTCCCAAACCAAGTACTCTACCAAGCTGAGCTACTTCCCGAGTTAAATAGAAAAATGCACCCTAGAGGAGTCGAACCTCTAACCGCCTGATTCGTAGTCAGGTACTCTATCCAGTTGAGCTAAGGGTGCTCATTATATTATGCCGAAGACCGGAAT